>CALRLS020000240.1:0-7888 GCA_943368815.1 Cyanobium sp. NIES-981 | reverse complement strand
AGAATGCCCAAGGATATTGAATGGCATTTTATCGGCCACCTGCAATCAAATAAAGTAAAATATATTGTGCCTTTTGTCAGCCTTATTCATTCGGTTGATAGTTTTAAATTGTTGCAGGAAATAAATAAGCAGGCCGCCAGAAATAATAGGGTGATTGACTGCCTGCTACAGATATATATAGCCGAAGAAGATACCAAAAGCGGTATGACTGAAGCTGAGTGCCTTGAAATACTGGAGTCTGAAGCACTGAAGAATCTCAACAATGTCAGGCTGGTGGGTTTGATGGGAATGAGTACTTTTACGGATGATGAAACCCAGGTAAGAAAAGAATTCAGAAAACTAAAGACTTTTCATACTTCATTAACGTCTACATATCCATATCTGACAACCATTTCAATGGGCATGAGTGGCGATTATGAAATAGCTATTGAAGAGGGGAGTACCATGATTCGGGTCGGCAGTAAGATTTTTGGTAGTCGTACCTACCCGACCTGAATTTATCCAACCTGAAAACATCGCATACTGATACTGCCCATATCGAAACCTTCGTAGGTATATTTGATAGCCTCATCCTTATTAACTAATCCTGCAGTGTAAAGCATAGGCAGGTAATGGTCATAACTTGGGTGAGCTATCTGCCCCAAAGCACCAAATGATTTAAAGTCAGCCAAATCTGCCAATTGTCTGTTATCCAATTTGCTTTTCACTAGCGTATCAAACTCTAATGCCCAATCAAAAGGTTTTGAAGAATCTCCGCTCCAATTAATTTGGCGGAGATTATGAACAATATTGCCACTGGATAAAATCAGCACTCCTTTGTTCCGTAGATTTTGTAATTCTCTGGCTAATTCAAAATGAAATTGAGGTGGTTTCGAAAAATCAATACTCATCTGAAAAGTCGGAATATCAGCATCAGGATAAATATGTCTCAACACAGACCAGGCTCCGTGGTCAAGCCCCATTTTATGTTCTTCTAAAATTCCGATAGATTTTACGTCTTTAATGACTTCTCTGGCTACTTCTGGCGCTCCTTTTGGTTCATATTTTACTTCGGATAGTTCTCTTGGGAAACCACCGAAATCATAGATAGTATGCGGTGCCGGATTGACCGATACATAAGTTTTATTCATGGTAAGCCAGTGAGCAGAAATAACCAGAATGGCCTTTGGGCGTTCGATACTCTTGCCCAGGGTATGCAGGCTATCCGTAAAAGCATTGTCGGCCAAAGCATTCATTGGGCTGCCATGCCCGATGAAAATAGCCGGCATTCTCTCTGATTGAGAGAAGCCGTCTGATATATTTTTTAATTCATATAAGTTCATAACATCATTTGTAAAAGGTAAAACACTAAGCATTTTTAAAAATTCTACTCTTTTCATACATTTACATTATATGTATATACAACTAAATTTCTACTAATAAAATTCAGTTTTCTAAATGATAATTTCAGAGGCTGACAAATCAAAGATTGATAGTTGATTATAACAAATATTCTTTTGTCAGAAGATTATAATGTATATGCTATTTTTATTGACAATGCAGTCTTATTTTTGCCTTATATATAATATCAAAAAGCAATGAATAAATTCTTTTTACAGGCAGGGGCTCTTTTGGGAGCAATAGGAGTGGCATTAGGTGCTTTCGGGGCACATGCCTTAAAAGACAGATTAACGGCATCCGGCAGACTGGAAACATTTGAAACAGCCGTAAAATATCAGTTTTATCATGCCCTGGCTTTGGTGCTGGTAGGTATACTGGCCAAAGATATTATTTCAAAAAATCTTACCTATAGCGGCTATTGCTTTTTAGGCGGCACCCTGATTTTCAGTGGCTCTTTATACCTTATCTGTTTTACTGGCATCAAAACCTTTGGCGCTATTGCTCCCATCGGAGGGACATTGATGATTGCAGGTTGGTTGCTATTATTCTGGGCGGTTCTGAAAAGTTGATAGTCTAATAGTTAGGCTTCTACTTATTTGCCATAATTTTATTGCCACAATGTACACGAGGGCGCCCAGTCTATGTTACGCTATCAAACCTAATTGTGAAACATTGAGACGCTTGTGTAAATTGTGGCAATCCTATTTTTCGCAATTCCATTTTATTCTACATAATCCAAATCCTTAGAAAAAGTTTCTTTAAGCGTGGCATTAGCAATAAATGCTGCGCCAAAACAAACGATGCCTATAATAGTAGCGCTCAGAATTAAATTCCCGTTCAAGGCCTTTGTCAGATACTGATGTGCTATTGAAATAGGTACAGCCCCACCTCTGGCAAAATTCGGAATGGTTGTGGCAACCGTAGCTCTCAGATTAGTACCAAATTGCTCAGCCGACATAGTTATCAGCACAATCCAATAACCTGAGGCTGCTCCCATTAATAAGCACATAATGAATATAGCTGTATTGGTAGCCTCCCACAGGTTCAGATAAATAAGGCACATACATAAACAAATGGCCTGAAAAATGAAAATGGTTTTACGTCTGTTTCTTAATCTTTGGCTTACGTATCCACTGATGAGGTCACCACATGTCAGGCCAATATAGACATACATTACTGCTTGCCCTGCAGTTACTTTTCCTTCAATTCCTAAAGCTTTGGCTACCTCCGGAGCCAGTTGCATCAATATACTGACAATAAAAAAGATGGGAAAACCGATAAACATGCAGGCTATGTAGCGTTTGAATCGGTCTTTATTCGTAAAAAGACTTAAGAAATCTCCTCTCTTAATATTCTGCTCTTCGGCATGTTTGTACAATTTAGATTCAAAGGTACCTACCCTTAATAATAATAGGAGCAGACCCATGCCACCTCCAATAAAATAGGCAGTACGCCAGTAGAAAGCATCACCTACCAATGCCGCTACAACCGCCCCGAATGCACCAACAGATGCCATAATCATGGTGCCGTAGCCTCTTTTTTCTTTAGGCATGGTTTCAGCAACTATAGTTATTCCTGCCCCCAGTTCACCTGCCAGGCCTATTCCGGCCAGAAATCTTAATATTCCGTATGTATAAATATCTGTTACAAAACCATTAGCAATAGTAGCGATTGAATAAAGGATTATGGAGCCGAATAAAACAGAAAGCCGTCCTTTTTTATCACCTAAAATACCAAAAAAAATACCTCCACACAATAAGCCAATCATCTGTACGTTAAATAGCCATAAACCGACACTCGTATTACTATTACCTACTACACCTAATTCGGTGAGACTGCTATGACGAAGCACAACGAATAGAATCAAGTCATACGCATCTACGAAATAACCTAACGCTGCAACTAGTACTAATAAGACAGTTGATTTTTTCATGTATTTTTTTAAATTTCACGAAAATAGAGATTCGTTTAGAATTTCACGAAAAAAATAACGGCATTTCGAAATTTTCTGAAAAATATTCAATAAAAGGCTAACTTTGTCGTTAGTAAGCCTAAACCGTTAAATACTAAATATTCAGATTTCTATGGAACAAACTCAAGAAAGAAGAAGCAACACGGCCATGACAGCCGGACTTGTTTTAGCCTGTGCGCTAGCAGCACTTTTTGGCTTCCTTTACTTCAATGCACGTCAGGACATCGATTCAAAAAATGTTGACGTCTCACAAAAGACAAAAGAACTGCTCCTCACAAACTCTAAACTTGATTCCATTGCCGTACAACTTGATGCGAAAATTGCCGAAGTTCAGGCTTTAGGTGGACAAGTAGAGGATTTACAAGCGTTGAAAGTTCAATTAGAACAAGATAAAAAGAATCTTGTGAACTCAAAAAGCGTAAGTATTAAACAATACGAAGGTAAAATCAAGACTTACGAATTAGCATTGACAGAAAAAGATAATGAAATTGCTAAATTAAAAGAAGAAAACGCAGTACTAGCTACACAAAACGAAACTTTAGGTACAGAAAATACCGGCCTTAAAACAGAGGTTTCAGGTCTGAAAACCGATAAGCAAACATTGGCAGATTCAGTTTATAATGTTGCTGTGAAAAACAGAGAACTGACTGAAAAAGTAACTTTAGCAGCTGCTTTGAAAGCCATGAATGTAAATGTAAACGCCATCAACTCTCGCGGAAAAGAACGTGACGGAGGCGAATACAAAGCTAAAAGAGTAGAAAAAGTAAAAATTTCGTTCAAATTGGCTGAAAATCCTCTAACCAAGAGAGAAGATAAAGTTATTTATCTAAGATTACTTGACCCTAAGGGTAATGTGGTTTCAGATATGGCAACGGGTTCAGGTACTTTTACTTTTGGTGGAAACGAAACAGTTTATACTTCTAAGCAAACGGTTATGTATGATAACTCAGGCCAGAACGTAGATTTTGTTTACTCACGTGGAGCTGCCTACGAAAAAGGTAAATACACAATTGAACTTTATTCAGAAGGCTTCAGCATTGGCCGTGGTTCTTTTGATGTGAAGTAATAAGGATAGTTTATTATATAGAAAAATCCCGCCGGAAGTGTCTGGCGGGATTTTTTGTTGTGTTTATTCTGCACTTTGAGTATAAAGTTGAATTTTTAGCCACCTTGTTTCATTACTAAACAGCTATTTTAAATACCATTATTAAATTTAATCTCACCGGATTTCAAGCAAAATCCGCCGAATAAACATCCTGAAAAAACTGCCTGATTTTTTAGGTTAATTTTGGTTTATCATTTAAAAATATCTATTTAGACATGAGAACATTACTATTTTTTTGTATAATTTTATCAAATGCAGCTTTCGCGCAAAGTGTGTCAATCCTGCCTAATCAGGGAGTAAAATTTCCTCAATATTCCACCGCAAATATGTTAACAATTGCTTCTCCTGAGAATGGTTCAACGGTTTTTAATATTGAAACAAATACGCTTTGGACATACCTGGGAAGTGCCTGGAAAAATCTCGGAAGCGGTGTGAATGGAACGAAGATGCAGACTTTTATTTTCAATAATTTGTCATGGGCGCAAGTAGTTGGGGCCTATTCCAGAACTTACACTGCAACTGTGATTATCAACGAATTGAATGCAGAAGTTTTGAATAGCGGAATAGTTGATGTTGCTTATGTACCTTTCAATAGTAATACGACTGTTTTCAGGAAACTACCCGAACCTGATTGGTGGGTAAATGCGGGTGGCACGGTTTTTCCTGTTGTAAAGACTTTTTCTTACGAATTAAATGCTGTTTCTCTTAGCATACAGATTCCAGGTACACTAGCTTCTGTGGGTGATTCTTTTCTTATCCCTCAACAAATAAAAGTAACATTAATTTCACCTAATACAAGCAATTAAGAGCATGTTTCAATAGAGCCTTTGAGCAAAACTATGGAGATTAAAAAACTTCTTAATGCCCTCAAGAGGGTATATGTTATCACTGATTTGAACGACTATTGAAAAGTGAGAAATAAAGAAATGTAGAGTTAATAGGAAATTACCTAACTTGGTGTGCCAATGAGACCTAAACTTTAAAACCGGATGGAGATGAAAAGTTTTCTACACTACACCTTGTATCTGAGCATTCTTTTTTCTGCTTGCGAACAAAAGCCAAAAAACATTGAAGACAAAACGGATGCATCTAGGATGTCGGTCTGTAGCTTGCCAGAGACAATCGATAAAAAATGGTATTCTTCTAATAAAAAGGCACCTCTTTTGTCTGGCCTTGAAGGTATTGACTTCCCGATTACTACTAAAAGCGCCGAAGCACAAAAATACTTTAATCAGGGTCTTATGCTTGCTTTTGGCTTTAATCATGCAGAGGCGGCCCGGTCTTTTTATGAAGTTACAAGACAGGACTCGACTTGTGCAATGGGCTGGTGGGGATTTGCCTATGTATTAGGACCGAATTATAATGCAGGAATGGAACCGGATAATTTTCAGAGAGCCTATGATGCTATACAAAAAGCCCAATCGCTTTCTGTCAATTGCACGCCGAAAGAGAAAGATTTGATTCGGGCTTTAAGCCAGCGTTATTCCAATGATTCAGATACTCCCCGTCCCAGACTGGACTCATCTTATATGGCAGCCATGAGGAATGTGTTTAAAAAATACCCGAATGATGCAGATATTGCAGCACTTTTTGCCGAATCAATCATGAATTTGCACCCCTGGCAATTGTGGAAGAGCGATGGAGCTATGCAGCCTTGGACACCCGAAATTGTGGCGATATTAGAAAAAGCCTTACAGATAAATCCTAAACATGCAGGGGCTAACCATTTCTATGTCCATGCACAGGAAATGTCGCAACATGCTGAAAAAGCTCTGCCAAGCGCCAAACTTCTTGAAACGCTTGTACCCGGGGCAGGGCACCTTATTCATATGCCTTCTCATATTTATATCCGCATAGGGCGTTATCATGAAGGCCTAATAGTTAATCAAAAGGCTTCACTCGTTGATAGTTTGTATGTGGAAGCATGCCATGCTCAGGGAGCCTATCCATTAGGCTATTTTCCTCATAACTATCATTTCGTTGCCGCTTGTGGTACGCTGAGTGGTGAAAGCAAAAGTGCGATGATTGGGGCTAAGCAAACGGCTGATCACGCTCACAAAAAACTAATGCTTGACCCGGCCTGGGGTACTCTACAGCATTATTATACCATTCCGTGGTACATACAGGTAAAATTGGGATTATGGGATGATATTCTTCATTCTCCGGCGCCGGAAAAAAATCTAAAGTATCCATTGGTAATCTGGCATTATGCGCAGGCAATGGCTGTTCTGTCTCAGAATAAAACGGCTCTGGCTAAAATGCATTTGTCTGAAATGAAAAGTATTCTCAAAGACACAACATTAAAAGCCATAACCATCTGGAATATAAATAATGTCTATGATTTATGTGCAATTGCCTCAAAAACGATAGAAGGGGAAATCAGCGCTAAAGAAAAGAATTATACCCAATCAATTGCTCTCTTAAAAGAAGCGGTTGCAAAAGAAGATGCGCTTAATTATAATGAACCTGCCGATTGGTTTTTTTCTATCCGACATCATTTAGGCGCTGTGTTGATTGATGCCGGAAAATATGAAGAGGCCATTAAAGTGTATGAGCAGGATTTACGAACCTATCCGCATAACGGATGGGCGCTCAAAGGCTTAATGAACGCATATGCTAAGACTGGTGACAAAAAGAAATATGACCTTGCAAAACGGGAATTTGACGAAGCATGGAAATATGCAGATATTAAGATTTCGTCTTCGAGACTTTTGTAGGCTTTTTTGTATAGAACCTGTTTTACCGGCAGAACATGAGAGAAAAAGATTAATCCGTAGAACTAAGAGCAGGACAAGAAACTGCTAGTGCCAGGGGAAGAATGGGTGGAAGACCCAAAGGATTGTCGCCACATTATCAAGAAATCGCTACAATGGTACAGGCAGGAAAGAAGTATTGGAGATATTATGAAGGCGTTTAAAACTCCTTCTTCAGCTATTATTTATAAAATATTGAATCTGCAGCGTTCTGCAAAACAAGAAGTGGTATTATAAATGATTGATAGTGAATGTCTTATATGTTTAAATTGAGAAGTTTACCCCACATTTAAGTGAACCCCCATTTTGGCAAAATTTTAAAACATACTCTTATTCTTTTTCTAATACTTCAATATCCTCAATTAATGACTCGATGCTAGACTTATCAATGCCATTATAAATACCTCGAATAATTCTATTCTTGTCTACTAAAACAAAATTTTCTGTGTGCAAAAAGACTGAATTATCTCTTTTCTCACCTAAATCTTCTTCTACAAAATAGTATTTTCTTCCTAAATCATAAATTTCAGCCTTTTTACCAGTTAACAGCCTCCATTTATTATAGTTAACATTTTTTTTCTTTGCGTATTCTGCTAAAATAGAAACGCTATCTTTAAGTGGCGTTACAGAATGTGATAACAATAAGATATTATTATCAGCTTTAAATTTATCTTGCAA
>CALRLS020000239.1:0-7913 GCA_943368815.1 Cyanobium sp. NIES-981 | reverse complement strand
AGATGCCTTAGCAAGAGCATCTCTTTTGTTTTGATGTCTTTATGGAAATTAATTCTAATAGTTCACCTACACTGCGAAATTTCTTTGGTGATAACCAGACCCTGATTCAGGCAAGCGCTACAGGGCGACTCGATGTAATGGGTGGCATTGCCGACTATTCAGGTTCAATGGTATTGCAGATGCCTATCAAACAAAAAGCGATTGTAACGATAGGTCATCGGGGTTATAATCAATTACATATCAAAAGCCTCGATGTCTCTACAAACAATGAGTTATTCCTTGATTTAGAAGAATTACCCAAAACCTACAAAGAAGCCGGAGAATATCTGAAACAAATAGAAGGGGGCGATTGGGCGGCTTATATTGCAGGCTGTGTTCTGGTTTTAATAAAGGAAAAACGGTTAAAACCTGAGGGATTAGACATTCTGGTAAAATCAGAGGTACCTTTTGGAAAAGGGGTTTCATCTTCTGCAGCCATTGAAGTAGCTACTTTAAAAGCGCTCGGAGAATTATTTAATATTGAATTTACCGGAACAGAATTGCCGATTCTGGCACAAAAGGCTGAAAACCTGGTCGTAGGCGCACCATGTGGATTAATGGATCAGCTAGCTTCTTATTTTGGTAATGATAATTATTTATTACCTATCTTATGTCAGCCTGATAAGGTATTGCCTGCGATTAAAATACCTGACAAACTATATTTTATAGGTATTGATAGTGGCGTGCGTCATGCAGTAAGTGGGGCATCCTATGGTGAGGTTCGCACTGCGGCATCGATGGGCTATTCAATTATAGCACAAAAGCAAGGAGTGGCAAGACAAGACCTGAAAAACGGACAGAATCATCTTCTGCCCTACTCGGGCTTTCTCAGCAATATTTCACCCTCTCAATATGAATCAAAATATGCAAAAAGTCTAAGTTCGATGTATGGCAAAGATTTCCTGAATGAGTTCGGAGTGGTAACTGATTCACTCGCCCACATTAAACCCGATACCTATTATAATATCAAGGCGAGTACACAACATCCTGTTTATGAAAATCATCGGGTAAGATTCTTTATAGAAATGCTGAAACAGATAAATGATACAAATTATTATGATATTTTGCCCCTAATGGGCGAATTAATGTATCAGTCGCACCAAAGCTATAATCAATGTGGACTTGGTAATGATTATACTGATATAATAGTTGAGATAGCTCACTCAAAGGGTATTCAGTCAGGCATTTTTGGTGCCAAGATAACCGGAGGCGGCAGCGGAGGTACTGTTTGTCTGATGGTTCGGGGTGAAAAGGGATTGCTTACAGCACAGGAGATTCTGGATACTTATAAAAAACAGACTAATCAGGATTCTCTGGTGTTTTTTCAATAATTTTACACTTTGAACCTATTTAAACTTATTCCTTTGGCCTACGAATGTCTAGTTTTCACTCATATTTCGCCTAATTATTTCGTCCGTAGCTCTGCTACGCACTCAATAATTAGCGGACGCCGCGCGGTCTCATCTGAGCAAAAACTAGCCGCGATGGCGGACCACTCATTCTCGGCAATAAATTAAAACTTTAAATAGGTTCTTTATCAATTTTCCAAAAAATGAAAGCTTTCTATTCGCTGCTTTTAGTATTAGTAGTAGCATGTCGCCCGGTTCCACAGAAGGCATATATACCTGTACCAAGACAGGGCCTGATACAGTTCTTAAAATATAGCTCTGGTTTTAAACCTATGATTTCATCTCATAGGGGTGGTGGTGATATTCCGGGCTATCCTGAAAATTGTATTGAATCCTTTGAGTATCTGGCCAGTAAAATTCCTAACATCATTGAATGTGACATAGAAATTACAAAAGACAGTGTATTAATGATGATGCACGATAATACTTTAGACCGGACTACTACTGGAAAAGGTAAAATCATTGCTCAGAACTGGGATGAAATGAAAGACCTGAAATTAAAAGATAATGCAGGAACCATCACTAACTTTAAAATACCGACGCTTGAAGAAGTGATTAAATGGGGTAAAAATAAAGTGATATATACTTTAGACGTGAAACGAAATACACCCTATGAAAAAGTAGTTGCAATGGTTAAAAAACTCCATGCCGAAGATTATTGTGTGATTATTACTTATGATGTAAATCAGGCAAAAAAGGTTTATGAATTAGACCCCAATCTAATGATTTCAGTGACAATAAGAGATGCCAAAGAATATGAAAGGCATCAGCAGGCTGGTATTCCTGATAAAAACATGATTGCTTTTATTGGTACCAGAGAGCCCAACAGAGAATTTAATGCTTTCCTGCATCAAAAAGGTATCTGTACAATCTTAGGCACGCTAGGAAACCTTGATAAGATGGCCGTATCTAAAGGAGATTATCTTTATAAGGGTTTTGTCAATAATGGGGCTGATATACTTTCTACCGACCGTATGATTGAAGCTTATGACGCAATCAAATAATTGGATTATTGAACTTATGTAACTAATTTAGCATTACCGACCACCTTAATGAATCGATTAAAAATATTTAAAATAAATTCATCAATGCGAAATCTTTTAATTAGTATTCTTACCATTTCCTGCGGTTTAGCCACAGCACAGTCGTCACTAAAACCGAAAATCAGTGCTGGAGCAGATGCCATAGAAAAGAAAGTTGTGACCTGGCGTCGTGATTTCCATGAAAACCCTGAATTGGGCAATCTTGAATTCAGAACCTCAAAAATTGTGGCTGACCACCTTCGTTCTCTGGGCATTGAAGTACAGGAAAAAGTGGGTGTAACAGGAGTAGTAGGTATTTTAAAAGGTGGCAAGCCAGGCCCTGTGGTAGCACTTCGTGCTGATATGGATGGTTTGCCTGTTACTGAGCGTGTTGATGTGCCTTTTAAGTCGAAGGTAATGACAGAATATAATGGACAGAAAACCGGAGTGATGCATGCCTGTGGTCATGATTCACACGTAGCGATACTAATGGGTGTGGCAGAAATATTATCATCTATGAAAAATGAATTGGCCGGAACGGTGAAGTTCATTTTTCAGCCTGCAGAAGAAGGCGTTTATGATGCAAAATTATTGAAAGATGGCAAATCCGGTGCTGAACTGATGGTAATGGAAGGTGTAATGGAAAACCCTAAGGTAGACGCTATTTTCGGATTGCATATCAGTTCGGTAACTGAGGTAGGTAAAATCGGGTATCGTTCGGGCCCAACTATGGCAGCAGTTGACCAGTTAGGCATTAAAATAAAGGGAAAGCAAACGCATGGTGCTAATCCATGGTCTGGTATCGACCCTATTGTGACTGCCTCTCAGATTGTATTGGGTTTACAAACGATTGTGAGCCGCAATGTAAATATTACGCAAAACCCTGCCATTGTTACCATAGGCGCCATTCACGGAGGTATCCGTCAGAATATCATTCCTGAATCACTTGAAATGATTGGAACAATTCGTACTTTCGAAACTGACCAGCGTCAGTTAGTACATCGTAGAATTAATGAAGTTGCAACGAATATTGCGGAAAGTGCCGGAGCAACTGCTGAAGTAAAAATTGATACGGGCTATCCGGTTACTTATAATGACCCTTCATTAACTGAAAAAATGATTGGTACCATAGAAGCGATTGCAGGAAAGGAGAATGTAAATGTACAACCATTACAGACAGGCGCCGAAGATTTTAGCTTCTTCCAACAAAAAGTACCGGGTTTATTCTTTTTCTTAGGTGGAAAACCTAAAGGACAGACAAGCCCTGCACCACATCATACCCCTGATTTCTATATTGATGAATCAGGTTTCACGCTTGGCATGAAATCGCTGGCAAGCCTGACAGTTGATTATTTTGAAATGAATGCTATCAAATCAGTTGATGCGCAAGCAACAAAAGGCAAAAAAGAGAAAAAAAGTAAGTAATTATCTGAATAAATCAATACAGAAAAGGTTCGGTTTAAACTTTAACCGAACCTTTTTGTTTTATTAAAACGCTAAGGCTAAATTGCCCGCACAATTACAAAGAATATGTCTGCCGAAATTATAGAAATATTTCCGTCCAATCCTGATGAGCGTAAAATTCGTAAGGTGGTTGACTGCCTGAAGAGTGGCGGAATCATCATTTATCCTACCGATACGGTCTATGCGATGGGTTGTGATATATTCAGTACCAAAGCCGTAGAGCGTTTATGTAAAATCAAAGGTATTAAGCCGCAGCATAATAATTTCTCCATCGTTTGCCATGATTTAAGCAATATTTCGACATACGCCAAAGTTTCGAATACGGCATTCAGGTTATTAAAAAGGGCTTTACCCGGGCCATTTACGTTCATTCTTCCGGCTACGGCTGATTTACCTAAAATCATGCAGACCAATCGCAAAACGATTGGTGTCAGGGTACCTGACCATGAAATTCCGCAAAAAATCATAGCGCTTTTAGGTAATCCGATTATTACGACTTCTTTAAAAGACGATATTGATGATATTGTTGAGTACCCGAATGAAATAGAGGTGATTTACGACCAGAATAAAGACAAGGCTGATATAATTATTGATGGTGGCTGGTGCGGTATTGAGCCATCAACTGTTGTTCTTGCTATTGACGATGATTTTGAAGTTATCAGACAAGGGCTAGGCGATTTTGAAGAAATTAACAGATAATTCATATCACTCAATAGCCTTATTCCGTTTCGTCGACGTAGATTAGCATGTTCAATTCATGATATTATATTTTAATAATACCCAATGGAAACCCAATCTTCTATGAAATTCCTTTTAAAAAAGGTCTTTATTTTCTTCTATCTGGTACTCGGCATTCAGATTGCACAGGCACAAAAACCAAAAGAATTAAGAACACTCATTATTTTTTTTGACGGCTTAAGACCTGATTATATTACGCCAGAAAATATGCCCAATTTATATGCTTTCAGTAAAAAGGGTGCTTATGGAAAGAAGCATCATAGTGTTTTTCCGACTGTTACGAGAGTAAATGCTTCCTCATATTCAACAGGTAGTTATCCTAAAACGCATGGTTTAATGGGAAATACTGTCTATTTCCCGAAAGTAGATAAGAAACAAGGCCTGAATACGGGTGACGCTGAAAATCTGAACAAAATCAATGAGTCTGAAAATGGCAATTTGCTGACAACTATTTCTTTAGGAGAAATATTGGCTAAGGCAGGCAAAAAATTGATGGTTTTCAGTTCAGGTTCTACGGGTTCGGCATTATTACAGAATCATAAGGTCGGCAATGGTGCTGTTATCAATACAAGCATGATATTGCCTGAGACGCTCAAAGAAAAAGTTCTGAAAGAAATAGGCTCGGTTCCGGAAAGTATTAAGCCTAAACCGAATATGTTACAACATAAATGGATTGCAGATGCAATAATAAAATATGCAATAACATTAGATGGCCCTTTAGTTAGCTCTGTCTGGTTCTCAGATCCAGATGGCGCTGCGCATACTTTTGGCATCGGTTCTGATTTTGCCATGGAATCAATCAAAATTGTGGATGAACAATTTGGTCGTATTCTGGCGGATATTGAAAAGAAAGGATTGAAAGACAATTTTAATATCATTATTTCTGCCGATCATGGTTTTGCTACTTTTATCGGTAAAACAAATGTTGCTGATTTTCTGATTAAAGAGGGCCTTAAACAAAGCAAAGAAAGTGAAGATGTGGTGGTTTCAGAAGGTGCTATCTATGTGCAGAACCATGACAAAGATAAAATACAAAAGATAGTAAGCCGTTTGCAATCGCAGGAATGGGTTGGTGGAATTTACACAAAAGCTGCTAAGACCGGAGATTCAAAAGGTTTCATACCCGGCACGCTTTCGTTTGAGGCGGCTCATTGGAATCACGCAAGCCGAACCGCAGATATATTGGTTGATTATAACTGGAACGATGATAAAAATAACAAGGGCTATGCCGGAACAAGCTATGCAAAAGGTGTAGCCGGACACGGCAGTTTAAGCCCTTATGAAGTTCATATTGCCTTATTGGCATCAGGGCCAAGCTTTAAAAAAGCCTATGAAAGTAATTTGCCCACTTCAAATATTGACCTGGTGCCTACAGTTTTGCATTTACATCAATTTCCGGTTCCGGCTTCTATGAATGGCCGTGTTTTTTATGAATTGCTGAATGAAAAAAATACACCGAAACTTCCGCCGGTAAAGGTTGAACAAATCAGCACAAATGCGAACTATGAAGGTGGTTCTTATGAATTAATATTACAACAAAGCAAACTTGGCAAATACCGTTACCTTGATTATTCTAAAGTAGTCAGAACGAATAAATAGTAATTGATAAAATCTTCTTATTTTTATCCCGTTCAATCCTATAAGCTCGTACCTATGATAAAGAAGATTTTTATTATCCTATCAGTTTCTCTGATTATTACCCAAATACAAGCCCAGAATTCCTTTTATATTGCTAATAAAGCCCCTCTTGCTCCGCTTAAGTATATCGAATTACCACTCGGGGCTGTCAAACCGAAAGGTTGGTTGCTAACCCAATTGCAGATAATGCGAAAGGGAACAACTGGCCATCTGGATGAGTATTATCCGAAAATCATGAACGATAACGGCTGGCTAGGCGGCAAAGGTGATGCATGGGAAGAAACTCCCTATTGGCTCGATGGAGCCTTGCCCCTCGCCTATTTATTAGACGACCAGGAATTAAAAACAAAGGTACAGAAATATGTAAACTGGGTAATAGACAACCAACGACCAAATGGATATATTGGTGGAATAACCAAAGATGAAAGAACAGGCAAACCACTATCTGACTGCACCCAGGGTGAAGACTGGTGGCCTAAAATGGTGATGATTAAGGTATTACAACAATACTATACTGCCACAAATGATAAGCGAGTAATAAAATGCCTGACAGACTATTTTAAATATCAGTCCCGGAATCTTAAAAGCTGCCCTTTGGTTAAATGGACAGAATGGGCAGAGGCACGCGGAGGTGATAATCTGATGTCGGTCTATTGGTTATATAATATAACCGGAGACAAATTCTTATTGGACTTAGGAGATACAATTTACCAACAGACTACTCCTTGGACAGACCTTCTGGGCAAACGAAATTGGGTAATGCAGGCTGCAGCGAACCAGACAGATGAAAAATGGATGAACAGGCATGCTGTAAACGTTGGTATGGGAATCAAACTACCTGCTATTTATTATCAGGCAAAAAAGAATCCGGAATTATTAAAAAGCCTTAAGACTGGTTGGACTGACATTATGACCCTTCATGGTTTACCGCATGGCATGTATTCAGGAGATGAAGATTTACACGGAAATGACCCAACACAGGGTATAGAACTTTGCTCAATTGTAGAAACCATGTTTTCATTGGAACAAATGATTGGGATTTCGGGCGACCAAACTTATATGGAAGCACTTGAACGCATGACTTACAATGCTTTGCCTACTCAAACGACTGACGATTATAATTCAAGACAATATTTTCAGATAGCCAATCAGGTGCAGGTAAGTCGTGGGGTGTTTGATTTTTCTCTCCCTTTCTGGCGTGGCATGTGCAATGTTTTCGGGCCTTATGCTGGTTATACATGTTGCACTGCCAATATGCACCAGGGCTGGACGAAATTTACTTCTCACCTTTGGTATGCTACGCCTGACAAAGGCTTAGCTGCGTTATTATTTGCGCCAAGCAGCATTAAAGCAAAAGTGGGCGATGGAACCGAAGTCAGCATTGATGAAGAAACCAATTATCCGTTTGAAGATCAGATTAATTTTACCCTCAGCACGCCAAAATCAGTTGATTTTCCATTAGAAATACGTATTCCAATCTGGTGCAAGGAAGCAACCTTATTATTGAATGGACAGAAATTAAAGGTTGAAAAAGGGGGTACTATTGCCAGAATCAAAAGAATATGGGCAAACGGAGATAAAATTACTCTTCAATTGCCTATGG
>CALRLS020000238.1:0-7940 GCA_943368815.1 Cyanobium sp. NIES-981 | reverse complement strand
GATAATCGTTCGTTGCCAGATTAGAATCCACTATACCGGCTTCTTTCCAGACTACGTTCAGGAAGCTGCCCGGAGCAAACTGCCAGGTATAGACCATGTCGATATTAAAGAAATTAACATTACGGTTCAGATTCTCTGTAATATTATCTTTAGGTGTCAGACTTCCATCTGTATTAAGCGTAAAGAACTCTCTTGGTTTTACGACACTGGCATAATGCCTTGCTCTGAAAGTAAGTCCCATTTTATTGGTAAAATTATATTTCAGGAACAGAATGTGGTCAATCGAGTTTACGTTTCTCAAAGCAAACAGGGGGGTATCTGAATTAGCCGGAATCGTAGCGAAACCCAAACCAGTCGGCCTACCCTGATATTCAACTGAATGTCTGATAGAGAATTTACTGTTAAAGCGGTATTGATGCGAAAATAAAATATCAGTTCCGTTCAGATTATAAAAGTTGAAAAACACACGCTCGGCTATCTGCGCATTAACAGAATACTTTTTAGCATAATTACTTTCAAGCCATACACCCGCCATCGTGCTGGCTCCGCGTTTAAAGACCATTCCACTTACCCGCGGCTCATAGAAATCGTTTTGTTTGGGAGTAAAATTAACGAATGTCCCAAACCAATGTAATTTCTTCATCTGCGCATTAAAATTCGCATTGATATTTGATTGCTGATATTTTGAACGGAAATCACCGATAGGGGAGTATAAAGAGCTCAGTACTGCATTGAAATTATAATTCAATCGGTTATACCATTTCTTCGGTTCAGTGTAGCGATACCCCACATATAAAGTGTGGTCAATGAAATTATTATTGGTAAAATACCCTAAATCGTTGCTCGTATATTTGGTGTCCGTCAGTTGTTGATTGATACTGAAGCTAAAACGACCACTTGTTTTTGCAAAACCCAACGAATGACTATAGCCGGTTGTATGCTTTTTATCAGGTATCTTATAAGTCAGATTGCTGATGGCTACACTACCTGTCCAGTTATAAGTGTTTTTCTTGTCGAAGAAGCTAAACAGACCTGAACTCACATTGGCATTATAATTATTATTGCCGCGTAATACACTGGTATTTACAAAACTCACACTTGAATTATGCTTTAGCGTCTGGTCCAGCACCAGAATATTATAATTGGTGGTAGGGTCTGTTTCAAATTTCCGTCTTTCGCCTGTTTCTGTATTTTCAATGACAGCATATTGCGGACGGGTAATCGCATTCAACAAGCCGATACCCAGACCGCCTTTCATTCGCCCCGAAATCTTGGAGGCATTAATCAGCTTTGATTCAGTCGGGTTCGAAACCACTCTTTCATTGGCTTTCAAATCATCATAAGCCCCACCAATATTAATAGGTGCACCACCAATACGTCTGGAATAAAACAGATTGCCCTTATTGAATAGCTCTGTTCCCTCAGTAAAGAAATTCCGGTTTTCGTTAAATTTCACCTCAAAAGGTGTCAGATTAAGCACCCTGTTATCACTCTGCACCTGTCCAAAATCCGGAATCAGGGTAGCATCTAAGGTAAATGCCTGGCTCAGCCCTAATTTTAAATCCAGTCCGCCCGAAATCTGATTAGTCCAGTTTTTCTGGCCAGCCTGATTAACCGGAAAATGATTGGCATAGACAGAGAAATAAGGAGATAACTGTAAACGGATAGGAGGTTTTATATCCGAAATACCCGTCCACAAACCCTCCTGTGTCAGAAATCCGTTCACATTCGGGTCAATGGCACTCCAGGTGTTCTGTCGTTCGGTTTTCCGTCTCCGTCTGGTGATATTCATACCCCAGTCCTGTACTTTATCCTTACTGAACCTGATGGCAGAGTAGGGCAGAAATATCTCAAACGTCCAGCCTTTATCATGTATTACTACGGCGCTTTTCCAGACGGCATTCCAACTGAAATCTTCTCCGCCATTATCGCTATTGGTGTTTGATGTCATCTTGGCATCCCATTGTTCACCTAAGGGCGTAACGAAATACTCAAAGCCGTTGAGTTTGTCATTATAGGTGTCAAAAATGATTCCTATGTAATCATTGGCTCCAAAACCATCACGACCAACCAGCTCTTTAGAGATACTGTCGAGGCTTCCTTCAAAACAGGTGCCACCAAAATAAATGCCCATATCATCATACATGATATAAGATTCTGTGCGATTGGCATATTCTTCCTTTCGGCCAACTGTCGGACGGAATTCGGTGTAATCATCAAGGAGGGAGGCATCCTGCCAGGCGGGTTCATTCAGGCGTCCATCAATTACCACAGGTTTGCTGGTGCGTTTGGCTTCCAGCTTTTTAGGTACTATCTGGGCATAAAGAGGACAGACCCCAATAAGGGTTAATGTAAGTAATAATAGCTTTTTCATAAAGATTAATCATACGTATACGATGCTACAAAGTTATAGCAATTGTAATTAATCTTCTATTAAATTATGTTAAATGGAAGGTTTTACTATTTATTATGGATGGAAACTGCTGTAGAAAGCATTTGTGGCGCGAGCTTCCAGCTCGCTTTTGTGACCTTAAATGGGACGATGTTTTGGAGGTGAGGTAATGGTGGAAGGGGTGATTTCTTTTGTTTTATGACTGCTTTCAAGCTTAATTTGCTGTTAACTTAGATTTAAAAAATTTGAATGTCTCAAAAGAAAAAACGCACTAAATATTATTTCGCACATGTTCTCCTCACCCTCTAAATCTCCCTCTCCTGAAAAAGGAGCGACCGTCGCACGGAGGGAGACTTTAAGCCCCTCTCCCTCGGGAGAGGGGTTGGGGTGAGGAAAAATTCCAAACATTATTTGGTGCAGAAAACTTTTGAGACACCCCCCCACACAAAAAATCATTTCCCTTTCAACTTCGCTTCCAGAACCTTCATAAAATACCCGCCAACCACACTTCTTGCCTGAAAACCTACCATTTTTCCGGTAGTGGTTTCGTGCCAGTCGCTCAATGGTACGCGTGATGTGGTTTGGGTAGCGTATCTGTACATAGGTTCAGACAGTGCCGCGAAATCCTTTGGTTTATCGGCCAAAACCGAAGTCCAGATTATCCAGTCAGATTTGGTATAAGTTTTACGGCTATCTAATGGCAGGCCATAGGCATTTTGTTTGGTTAGATAATAAGCCACTTCTTTTTCATATACCTCTTTCGGGAACAGGTTTAATTTTAGGAGCTTGTCCCATACCAGGTTATATTTCTGGCTCCAGGTGCCTTTATCATTAAATGTCAATGAGTAATGGTCGCCATCTGCAGCCATTTCCTGCCATTTTTTTGCCATTTCTTTGGCTATTGCTCTGTATTTTATGGCCGTTTGTTTTTCGCCTGATTGTTCAGCCATCTGTGCATAACCACCTAAAGCGACAATGGCTTTCATTGAAAGATTGGCATTACGGGCTAAATGTCCGGCAAAATCATCAGTACATAATTGCAATGCCGGGTCAAGGCCTTCTTTGCTCAGGTAATCGGCCCAGATAGAAAGTGTTTTCCAATGTTTTTTGGCATACGCGGCATTGCCTTCTACTTTAGCTATGGTAGTCGTCAGAATAATCATATTCCCACATTCTTCCACAGGCATATCTTCGCCGTAGGTCTGGCCGTTGGCAAGCGGATAAGTGCCTAAATCGTGGGCAGCAAAAGGTTTTGTCCATTTACCGCTTTCGCTATAATAAAAAATACCATTCAGCATGCCTTTCAGCAATGCCGGATTATAGGCCAGAAATAAAGGTGCAGAAGGATAAGTTACATCAACCGTATTGATAGAACCATTACTGAAATTCTCCTTTGATAAGAATAAAATCTCACCTGTCGGACTTTTTACCAGTTTATGGGCAGCAATACTCTGGCGATAGCCCAGCTCGCATAGACGGGCATATTGTTCTCCTCCGGCTTTTAGTGCATCATTATAAATCATCCGGTTCAGTGCCTCACATTTTTTGATAATAGCCGGATAATCCTTTAGTGCCTGTGCTAATTCACCTTCAATTGTTGCACCTTTCTTCAGTTTCCACCAGGGTAACAGATTAGTCTGAAAATATTGCACCGACTGAATATCATCATAGCCTAACAGAAAAACCTGTTCTTTGCCTGCACTTCCTACCTTGCCCTCATTAATAAGCGTATTGAGCATGAGATGTTTGCCACCTAAATTCTCCCCACCAGCGGAGTTGGATGCTTGTGTTATATCAGTGCTTTTTGAAATTGTCTGCACTGCGTTGGTTTTAGGAACTGCCACATACATATAACCCCAGTCAATACGAACATCATCACCTTTCAATTTCAATACATTCTGCGATGTTGTGCCTGCCTTCATAATGGCCAGTCCATTGGCCGAGTATTTGGTTGCCTGTACTTCCTGCGCAGGCGTATTGGTGGCAATATCAGTAGATGCCCCCAGAAATATCCGTACGTCATGCAGGAGATTATCAGTAGCTTTCATCTTAGCGCTGATATAAGAAACCGGACGAGCTAAAATGTTTAAATCATTAATCAACAGGGGAGACGTAAAGGTCAGTGTTAAATCAATCTTACCACAGGTGAAATTATAAATGGTCTGGGTAGCATTGAGTTTTACAGAGTTCTGAACCGCCATTTGTAGTTTAGGATTCGGCTTTTCAATGACCTTCTCCACAATTCCGGCATCCAGTATTGCTCCACCTACATTATTAATTACATGTATAGCCAGCAGATTTTCTCCGGTTTTTAGTTTGCTTCTCACAGCATCAGGTATAGGCACATAGATATATTTATTTGTCCAGCCTTTTACTTTGTATACCGCTTCACCATTCAGGTATACTTCTACGTCATCATCATGATTCAGTTTCAGGTAAAGCGCCTCAGCGTTCAGATTCTTTATCATAAACTTGCGTCTCATCCAGATGTCTTTTGTATTCCACATGGTTTTCGACATCGTCGGGTTATTGCCAAATGGCGCAATGCCCTTTTTCCACTGGCTGTCATTCAGGTCCGGATTCATCCAGTTTTCACCGGGATTCGTTTCAGTATAAGCAGCTTCGTAATTGAACTCATCACCCGCCGGAACAACGGTTTCATAATTATCACCGGGTTTTCCCAGAAAATGATAGATATTCCCATCTACTTCAATCATGCCAATCAATGAATGTTCAGCGCCTGTCCAGTGTTTGGTCGGTGAGCCTGTTAATTCATCAGTGCCAGACCATATACTGAAATAGGGGTCGTGTGTAATGAGCGGATAGGCAGGTGCTTTACTGCTTTGTCCGAAAAGAAGATGGAAATTTAAAATGAGAAGTACTCCAATAGATATGGCTTTCATGCTTTTAATAGGGAGAATAAAATGAATTGGCAATTTAGAAAAAATATGGGTTTCAGGCTAATATGAATAATAGTTTTAAGCGCATGTGCTCTACCAGATTTGCTTTAGTAACTTTTCAACTATTAGATGATTTTTTCTCAAATGAAAATTGGTAAGTAGACAGGGCATTGCCTTTGCACTACATTGCAAATATTTTGTCTTTTATTATTCATAACTCTTCGCCCAGAACACCTTACCTCATCCGCAATCCCATAACAATCACCACCAAATTACTTTTCCTCTCTTATTAATATCCTTCATCATATACTAAACTTCGTTTACACGTATACAAAATTTAATATATCGTCACATTTTTCTTCAAAACGCTTGCTTAGGTAAGCGTTTTTTAGTTAATTTTGAAACATATTACGCAGTACAGATTCTCAGAATCAATTGCGTTCTTTCCACACCGCATTGATTTATCTGCCGCCTCATTATATTACAGATATTTTAATGCAATTGTACGCTTTCATTCCGTTTTTCTCTAAGTAAATCAGTGTCAGAGACACATGTTTGAGTACTTTTTGCTATTGGTCAAATCAAACTGCATTCTTTACAAATTTCCTATTAACACGATAATTGAGCAACTGCTTGCCATCAGGTAGGAGCGAATCGTCATACCATCTAATTTAACTACCTAACATAGCCTTGCTTATGAAAAACCTTTACGAGTCCTACTATCAGAAAATCCTGCTTTTTGTTCTTTTGTTCTTTAGTTGCTTCTTTACTTTTGCCCAGACATTGCCCGACCCAACCGGATTAACTCCCAGCCAGACTGTTGAATTTGGGGCAGAGATCGAATTAACAGGTTCGTGTGCACAGGGAGACCTTAAATGGTACGAAGAGCTAGTGTCAGGCTCACCTATGACAGTCTTTACCTTTAATATTGAGCAGACAACTACTTATATTGCTGTTTGCCAATCTACTTGTAGTTGCGAAATAGGTAATGCAATTGAGGTTGTCATTACTGTAGACAGGCCTTTCAATGTTACAAGAACACAATCTACCTGTGAGTGCAATGAGGTTACTTTACAAGCTAGTTGCCCTAGAGGAAATGTCGCCTGGTACGGCGCTGATTCCACTACTCCATTGGGAACTACCACCGTCATGCCAACAACTGAAACATCTTATAATGTACGTTGCGAAGACCCGGGTAATGCTTATGAAAGCCCTTTTGAGACAGTTACAATTTATGTATATAATACACTAAATGATGACCCAACCGGGTTTGCGCCCTTAAGTACTGTTTGTTTAGGCAGTAGTTTTACTTTATCTGCTACCTGCAGCGGTGGCGCTACGCCATTTTTCTTTCTAAATGACGGGCTTACAGAAATTGATGCCGAAATTGATACAGTGACTGCTAACACTACTTATAAAGTGAGATGTGAAAGCCTTACAGCTTGCCCAAGTGGTTTTTTTGATATTGATGTCGAGCTTAGCTCACCACCATTGCCTACCGGTGTTACACCGGATGATGTCATTTGCCAGGGAACTTTAGTTACCCTGACTGCAAACTGCCCTACGGATTCAGATCCCTTTTGGTACCTTGATAATGAGACTACCCCTGTGTTTAATCCTAATGTAATGCCTGGTACTACTACCACCTATAAGGTTCGTTGTGAGAGCAATGTTTATACTGATTGCTTTGGTCCTTTTGAGAGCACCCTTTTAACTGTTCTGAGTGATATTACTTCTCAACCTGCTTCTGTTTTAGCCTGTCTGGGAGATAAAGCCTTTTTTGCACTTGTAGCAAACGGCACGCCGGACTTCCAATGGCAGAAAAGGCAGGCAAACGGTACTTTTGTAGACATCCCATCTGCCATTGATGATACCCTCAGAATAAACAATACAACGCTTGCCGACCGTGGTTATTACAGATGCCATGTAACGGGAGATTGTGATACCTATAGCGAAGAGGTTTTTCTTACTTTTCCGCAAACTATAACAGACAAAGGTAAATTAATTCCACCACAGGTGACCACATTGGATGAGTTTGGGAATGCGTTGGCGCTATCTGATAGCCTTGCTGTAGTAGGAGCCATATCTAAAACAAGCGATAAGGGTGCTGCGTATATCTTTAAAATGAGCCCGAATGGTAAATGGGCACAGGTGGCTCAATTGGCACCTTCTGACCTTACTACCGGAAGTAGATTTGGTTCAGCCATGGCTATATCCGGTGATACCGTATTCGTGAGTGCAGTTAGTCAGAATTCCGGCGAAGGCGCTGTGTATATGTTCAGAAAACTGCCCAATAATACATGGTCGCAAATCTCGAAACTCAAATTACCTGTTGCTTACGGAGGACCGGGCTCGGGTGATTATTTTGGCGCTTCCATTGCAGTCTCTAATAACTTTATGGCTATTGGTGCAGATGGTATTGAAAGTGTTTATACCTATGTGAGGAATAATATAACAGGAGTCTGGGAACCTAAAGAAGAGCTTGCAGACGGTAGTGGATTTACAGAGTTTGGTTATGCAGTCGATATTTCGGGGAAAACCCTTGTCGTAGGTGATACGTCAGAGGGGCCTTCCGGGTCTATCTTTGTTTATCATAGAGACAACGATGGCGTTTCTTATTTAGAAGGAGTATTCACGCCAGAAAGTCT
>CALRLS020000237.1:0-8009 GCA_943368815.1 Cyanobium sp. NIES-981 | reverse complement strand
CGCATTGAACAATTACTGTTTACAGATAAAAAAGACTGGACGCAGGAAGAATTAAGAAAGGTAATTAATGATGTGACCTCACCAAGTTATAAAGGCTTATTGAAAGATATTATTCCTATCATATTTGCAGAAGAATTATCTCCGTTAGCTAAAAAGTCAATCGAGAAACTTATTCCCTGGGATGGCTCTCATGATTTGGAAGATGTAGAACCCACTATTTTTTATCGTTTTCTCTATTATATTTTTGTAAATACTGTCAAAGACGAACTGGGCAACGAGGTCTTCAAGGCTTTTGAAAACAATGTTAATTTCAAAAGAAATATGGTTGCCTTAATCAAGAAAGAGGATTCGCCGTGGTGGGATAATATCAATACTAAAGAAAGAGAAACGCGCCGACAAATGGTGACTAAATCATTGAATGATGCAGTGACAAGTCTTGAAAAACAATTGGGAAGCGATATAAACAATTGGCAATGGCAAAAAGTGCATACATTAACGCATAAGCACCCGCTTGATGCAGTACCCGCACTCAGAGGTTTCTTTAATGTAGGCCCCCTGGCTGTACCCGGAGGCAGAGAAACCGTCAACAATATGGATTTTAATATTGATTCTTCAGGTACTTATCAGGTAAGTTATGGCCCTGCCCTGCGTCGCATTGTGGATTTTTCCAGCCCTGATAATGGAAGGAGTGTGCTCCCAACAGGGCAATCCGGCAATGTTATGAGTAAACACTATGACGACCAGGCTCGCATGTTTGCAGAGGGTGGTTCGCGCCCTGAATTGATGAACAGAACAGCCATTGAAAAAGTACAGACAGGGAAACTAGTATTTAAACCCTGATTAATGCACTAAACTCGTTTCATGAAATTTCAAAAGGGCCTGATAAGTCAGGCCTATTTCCTGTCTTTGCTTACTGATGATAGTATAGATTCTTGAAGGTAAAAATCCGTCGCCTATCTGTAATATCGTATCGTAGGCAATGATGGTTTCATCATCGGCCTTTTTGCATTCTTCAACAATGGCCACATAATCTTTTGTTGTAAATATACCTTTTAGTTCGGCCCAGATTCTTCTCCATCCTGCTTCCAGACTGGTATCGTCGGCTATATCTTCACCTAAATCTTGGATTTCCCTTTGCAACTCTCTGGCATAAGCTCCTCTTCTCTCTGCTTCATCTAACATAGCATTGCGTAAACCATCATTCTCAGCATTGCTGGCGGCATCGGTATATACCTCTTGTGCATCAAGATTGTGAATAATAATATAATTCACTTCTCTTACTATTTTCCCTGTTTCCATGGTTGTTTTGAGTTTAATTAACCGTAAAATGATTTGCGGCCATTAGTTTAGTTCTTAGCGACTAATTTTTAGCGACCTTCGTTCCGTTATTTTTCGTAAAACTGATAGCCTTTTCAGGTACCAGATTTTCGATTGCCTGTACAAACTTCTTAGTCGATTCGCTCACCTGATTGATATTATCCCATGTCAGCGAATAAACTACTCTATTAGAATCATCAAGCAATAATATCTCTCTGTATTCTTTACCCTGTACCAAATTCCGGTCGATTTTCTCCCCGCCGTTACCAAGATTGACAGTACTTGCTTTTAAATTACTAAAGGCCGTCTCCGGAAGAACAAAGTCTATTCTGTTAGTGATTTCGCCATTCACATCATTTACCACAATTACTTCACCCATTTCATCTATTGAAATCTGATACTCATGCTTATAAGCTTCTGAAGCTGGCATATCTAAATATGACAGCACA
Organism: Cyanobium sp. NIES-981; assembly: GCA_943368815.1. Lineage (GTDB taxonomy): Bacteria > Bacteroidota > Bacteroidia > Cytophagales > Spirosomataceae > Emticicia. Next base: position 6,243 of record CALRLS020000237.1, on the reverse strand, counting down.
ATCTTAGCAATGGATGGTGGCACATCATTATAGTATATTCGTTTCTGCGCATTCGAAACTCTGTCTACAAAGACAATTTCTTTAAAATCATCTTTTGAGACAGCCATAACTGCAGATTTATTAAGGTCGGCCGATTTCACTTCTTCATAATACACATATAAATTATTGTTCTTAGCCTGCACAGTTGTGATAATTGGCTTGGTTTTACTCGATTTAGAACCTGAAATAGCTACAACAAACTGATTAACAAAGTCTTTACTACTGATGACGGGGGCTGCATTAGCCTCACTGATAATAGCGGGTTTCAGGAAATAATTCATCTGTCCGTAATTAGTAAAAACATGAAACATCTGGCTTGAAGCAGAAACAGTGTTCTGAAGGGTGAAATCCTGACTAAAACGCTTAGTTGTGATTTGTTGGGACTGTGCCGTGGTGACTGTTGCAAATAATAGCAAGGTCATAAGGCTATATAGGAGATTTCTCATAATGTTAGTTTTTAAGGGGTTCAATCCTTATTGATTATGAAAAAACTATTCCACTTCTCCTATTAAGCGATTTCAATTATATGTAAATTTAGTATGAGGAATTAATGCCCCAAAAAGGATCAGATTATCAGTATTGCTATTTTATAAATGAAGCAGGCTCTTTATTTTCCATAGCAAAATACCGATTAGTACACCGACACCATCAGCAACAGCATCATACCAATCAAAGCTCCGGTGAAAAGATTCCGGCAGTATACTTTGCCAGAACTCAATAAAAATTCCATATAAGATGCCTGCAATAATAGTTTGCATATATCTGCCAAAGGCTGCCTGCCAACAAAAAGCCCATGCCCCAAAAGCAAGAAAATGTGCCGTTTTATCATTAAAACCGCCAGAAAGTGGTATTTCTTTACTAGGCAACGTACACAAAACAAAAATGATTAAAGTAATAGCGAGTGCCATATACTTATTTGAGAAGAAACGATTAAGGGATGCTTTAAAGCTCATCAAAAATTATGGTTATAAAATACTTTGTTAAAAATACTTCAAATTGATTTAGTATGTGTTTTCTAAAATCATTTTTTTGTTAGCAGCAGGCTAACTAAAGCTATCAGTAAGTCTGGCCTTAATAAATCGTTAATCAATAAATTAACAAAAGCGTAGATAAAATATAAGGATTCTAATTTTTTTTGATACTATACAAACAAAATGTGTTTTTAGGTAGTGAACTAAAATTCTTTACAATAAAAAAACATTAAATTCGCAGACATAGCAACAATACCACCATTGAACATGGCAGAAGCGACAGAAAAATCTTTAAACTTTATCGAGCAAATTATTGAAAATGACCTCGAATCAGGGAAATATGACGGAAGGGTACTGACCCGTTTTCCTCCTGAACCTAATGGGTATCTTCACATTGGGCATGCAAAATCTATTTGTTTAAATTTTGGAGTTGCCCAGAAATATGGTGGACAGACAAACCTGCGCTTTGACGATACTAATCCGGTTACAGAAGATACTGAATATGTGGAGTCCATTAAAAATGATGTAAATTGGTTAGGTTTCAACTGGGCTAACGAATTTTATGCCTCTGATTATTTTGAGCAACTCTATGAGTTTGCCAAAAAATTAATCAGAAAAGGCTTAGCCTATGTAGATGAGAGTACTTCGGAAGAAATGGCTGCCATGAAAGGCACTCCTGTAGAGCCGGGCATCAACAGTCCATACCGGAATCGGAACATTGAAGAGAATATGGAATTGTTTGAGGCCATGAAAAATGGCAGATTTGCAGAAGGTACCCATGTATTAAGGGCAAAGATAGACATGGCATCAACTAATATGTTGATGCGTGACCCTATCATATACCGGATAAAATTTGCTAAACATCATCGTACCGGTGATACCTGGTGTATATATCCGATGTATGATTTTGCCCATGGACAATCCGATTCTATTGAGGGTATTACGCATTCTATCTGTACTTTAGAATTTGTACCTCATCGTGAGCTATATGATTGGTGTATCGAAAATCTGGAGATTTTTCCGTCTAAACAATATGAGTTCGCCCGCTTGAACCTTACTTATACAGTAATGAGCAAGCGTAAACTTCTGCAATTGGTTAATGAAGGCCATGTAACAGGCTGGGACGACCCACGAATGCCAACTATCTCAGGCTTGCGACGTAGAGGTTATACACCCGAGGCTATCCGTGATTTTTGTGATAGAATCGGGGTAGCTAAACGCGATAATCTGATAAGTGTTGGTTTGCTGGAATTTTGTATAAGAGAACAATTAAATAAAACTGCACCAAGAGTAATGGCAGTGCTTGACCCTTTGAAAGTAGTAATTACGAACTATCCCGAAGGAAAAGTAGAAGAGCTATCAACTGAAAATAATCCGGAAGACCCTGAAGGCGGTACACGCATTCTTCCATTCAGCCGGGAGATTTTAATAGAAAAAGATGATTTCTTAGAAAATCCTCCTAAAAAGTACGTCCGTCTGGCTCCGGGTCAAATGGTACGTTTAAAAAGCGCCTATATTATTCGTTGTGATGATGTGGTAAAAGATGAGAACGGAGAAGTAACAGAATTACATTGTACATATATCGAAAACTCTAAGAGCGGACAGGATACGTCCGGCATTTCGGTAAAGGGTACCATCCATTGGGTATCAATAGCACAGGCCGTTAAAGCTGAGGTCAGATTATATGATCGTCTGTTTAAAGTTGAAGACCCGGGAAGTGAAGAAGGTGATTTTAAAGAATATATTAATACTGATTCTTTGCAAACGATTACTGCGTATGTGGAACCATCTTTGAAAGATGCTTCTGTAGGAGCAAATCATCAGTTTTTGCGTAAAGGATATTTCTGCCTGGATAAAGATTCAACAGCTGATAAACTGGTTTTCAACCGTACTGTAGGTCTGAAAGACACCTATGCGAAAGAAGCAGGAAAATAACATTGCTAATTAATACTAAATCAGGCCGCATGAGAATGCGGCTTTTTTTGTGGATCATGATTTCAGTAATGACAGACTCTAAAATCGTGCAATTATTCCTAAAACAATAGTGCTCTTCCCCAACAGAAGAAGAGCACTATGAAATAGGATAAGACAACTTATTTACTCTCTAAAAACCAGTTAGTATCCTTAGTTCCGCCACTTGTAGCCCAGCTTCCAAATTTAGGATATACATCTTTAATATTTTTTGATTCCGCCGGATACACAAAAGATACCGGAGTAGACAATGCCCAGGGTTCGTTATGAACTGTTTTGAACGGATCATCCACTGATATTTTCTTTCCCTTCATACTTTCTATCAGGCGTTTGTCTATCTTATCAGTTGCGGCATAGCCCACCAGATGGATTTCTCTTCTTCCGCTACTAGCCTGCGCTATGTCAAAAATGAACATATTTAAGGTCTGATAAGTAAAATTATCCAAAGGCGTAGTAAACTCTATGGTAATCACGACCTCTACCGGACTGTACCCACCACCATTTTGGGTAGATATAAATCGGTTATCAGTCACACCGAAAGCTTTATGCGCATCATCCATAATAGTCACTACTGCATTTGTTTGCCCGGTTTCCACACCATTAGAACCTAAGGTCAAACTTGTTCCTACCAGATTTGTACGTGAATAGCTAACTGATTTCACGTTTGCTGCAGGTATGCCATCCAACTGAATCGCTCCGGCCAGGCGTTTTGTTGCTCCTACCGACCGAAGTTTCCCTTTTAATGCAACCTTAGTTACTTTATTTGCCGAATTCTGATATTTAATGATATTCATATCCACAACAAAATCGTTCATATCGTAATCGCCAAGGTCAGGCCATTTGTCTTCAAAAGCATACGAATATGTACCCAGATTTATCTCTGTCAGGGTCTGATTGACCGGAGGAGTTGTAGCGCCCTTGTCATTATTTCCACCTGCATTACAAGCTGAGGAAGCAATCGTAACTGTCGATTTGTCGTAAGCTACCATAGTTGCAGGGCTTTCAATAATATAATAGGTACTCCATTGTCCGTTAGGTGTATGATCCGAGCAGGCCACCTCGAGGCTACCTGAATAAGTAATTGCCTCCCATTGGTTTTGCACGTCAACTTTCTTTAAGCGAGCCACGGCCCTGCCCGTCCCGGTGCCGTTCATATAATTTTTGTTACTATTAAACTTAGCAGTGCCTGACACTTCGAGTATAGCCGACGATGTCAGATTAAATCTGGTTCCTCCGGCATCCAATGCACTAATACTTAATATAGCCTTATCACCAACATTAACAATTGCACTATTAGTGGTCAGCGTTCCGATTTTCGTATAACAGGCAGCCTCCAGTGTGGCATTAGTTATTGATGCAGACGTTACAGTCAGGCTTCCTTCATTCCGTATCTTTGTTGATGCTGTAGTACTGGTCAGTTTCTGAAATGTAGCCGTCCCAAAATTGGTAAAGCTTCCATTTGAAAACGTTGCTTTATCAGCCGTTAAAGTACCATAGTTTGTATACAAGGCCTGGTTAGAAGTACTCAGATCTACCAGTGTAGCTGAACCGTAGTTTAAGAAAGCTCCCTCTGTGTTTTGAACCACGTTATTTAGTTCAATTCTACCCGAGGTCGTCGTATAAAGTGCGTTATTATTACCAAGATTCATGGTATAACTCTTGTTTGTCCACATTCCCTCTATATAGATTTTCGCACCGGTTGTCCCATTGTTCGCATTGATTTGTCCGGTAAAAGTTATTCCGGACTTAACAACATACGATTTGCCTGACTCTACCTGAAACGTTGCGCCCCCAGTGATTGCTATTGCATCTGTAGGTACCACTACCGACGAAACCTGCGCATCACTTAATGCAGTAAATGTACCAGCCATCGACGAACCAGATGCTACACGCATGTTATTGCCATTAAGCCCATCATTAAAACTCGCTTTAGAGACAGTTAATGAAGTAGCATTCGCTACTGCAAGCATCGTAACAGAAGCAATACCCACAGGAGATGTCTGTTTAAGATATACATACGGTAATGATGTAGGCACTACTATTTTACCCACATAATCCTGTCCTTTTTTGGCCAGACCTGCACCTAAGAGATTGGCTCCTGCACCTGGTGTAGGGTCGCTGTCAAACAGCTCAATTCGGTAAAAGTACTGCCCGTTGTACTTGTCGTTGACAGTTACCCGAACGTCTATAGTCTTAACTGATGACCACTTGAAATCAGCAGGAATTACTGCTCCATCAGGAAATAGTTTTGGAGGATCAACATTGATTTGCTTGCCCACATCTATTTTTGCACAGCTTGAACCCATCAGGGCAATTGCTGTTAAACCCAATAAAAAACGATTAAATTTATTTCTTTTGAACATACTTGTAGATCGATAATTGTTCATGGCTTTATTTAAAAATACACTAAAATCCAATTTATTTAAATAATTACTGCAAAAAATAAGCCATTGGGTATAGAAAAACGAAAAAAGGGCATTTAACTATTAAGCGGCTATATTCAGTTGTAATTAACAATTCAAAATTGCAAATAATAGTATGCATGCAGCCTATTTTTTCGATAACTGGAAGAAACGGAAGGTATAATGACTGATTTTACCAGTCCAAAAATTTTTCGTCAGAAGGTGGAAAGTTTTTCTATAAAGTTCAGGACGGGAAGTCCAACCTTTCCGGACTAGGCGTCGAGGACTGCGCTTCCCGGACTGTGCGTCCATACTAGAGGCATCGCTGACTGCGCTTCTTGGACTACGCATTCCAGACTACGCGTCGCATACTACGCATCCTGGACGCATTTACACCCCTTAATTGTCATTTTTTGACCTTGTCTGAATAAGCAACAATCACTAGTTTTACATAAAAAATCCTATGAGAAAAATCATTGTAACCGAATTCATCACCCTTGATGGTGTTGTAGAGGCACCGGGCGGAGACGAAACCCCTCATCCTCATGGTGGTTGGCAGGCCAAATACAACGATCCGGAAGACGGAAAGTACAAAGTTGAGGAGCTTTCGAGTGTAGACACCTTATTGATGGGCAGAAAAACATACGACCAGTTCTCAGCGTACTGGCCGGGTCAGAGCGGCAATGCGTTCGCTGACCGAATCAACAATTATCCCAAATATATCGTATCCAATAGTTTGCAAACTGCGGAGTGGAACAACAGCTTTATCCTTCGCAACCTTGCACAGGAGGTTGCCGATCTGAAGAAAACTGAAGGTGGTAATATCCTGGTCTATGGCAGTGCCACACTCGTAAAAGGCC
>CALRLS020000236.1:0-8038 GCA_943368815.1 Cyanobium sp. NIES-981 | reverse complement strand
AGTTATAATTTTACTGAATTTGTTTCAAAAATATCTAAACCTTTCCTTTTTATCAAATTTTTCTAAATGATAAATTTCTTTGCCTTTAAAGTCATTAAAACTATCAGTTCACTTATCAGCAAGGCCATATTCAAAGCCATAGACGAATACTCCTCCCCTGCACTATCATCCTTATATTTAAAGGCATATATTCTACTTCTTCGCAATCTCTTTCATTGCTGCTAATACTGTTTCATCATAGGTTTTATACTGACCACTATCGTATTTCCTTAACTCAACAAGAATGGTAGGTATATAATTAAATTGTCTTTCCTCAAGATAAGTATTTAATAAGTTCTTAGCTCCGGCAGCATCCCCCAATTTCTCTGAAATAATTATTTCACCTGCTCTTACAAAATGCTCATATAAACAGGCACGCCAGGCATTATACCCCTGATTAGACATCACTAATCTCATAGGTTCAAACAAAGGCTCGGTATCTGTTATCATTTTCTCCGGCAATTTATCTACGCTCGGGTTCACAAACGAATGGCCGAATTCGTGTACACTTAACTCTCTTAATCTTTGCTTATCAGCAAAGCCCATTTGTAATTCGGTTGTATTTAAAAATTGCTGAAAATCAAGCGCACCAAATACGTTGAAGATATGGGTCTTCCCGCCGGAGCTATATTTTACGCCAAAGCCCATGCCTTTGGGTATAGTAAGGCTCGGCACTAAGGTATATGAATCAAAACTACTTTTATAGAAGCCCTCCATCGTGCTGATGAAATCGGTCTCCGGCAATCCGTTTCGTACTTCTTCAATGGCTTTATCGTAATATTGTTTTGAATCGATTAAGTATTGATTAAAATCAATCTCTTTACAAAAAGCGTTTAGCCCCCCTAAAAAAATAGTAACATTTTCTTTCGCTTCTTTCAGGTTTCTGGTTTTGGAGAAATTGATATAATATGATTCCGGAATTGCCTCAGTGAGTTTTGCATTGGGGCAATCCTCTAACTGTACCAGAAACGCAATGAGATAATCTAACCATAGATGATCGGCCACTGTAAAGCTATTGAGCAGGCTTTCGTTGGTGGCAAACTTCTTGTATTTTTCATAAATAAAGTATCCGTAATTATGCCAGTCTTTTTTAGGCATCTTTTTTCCTCTCACATCAATTGTTTTGGTTTCGATGTCTACTCCCTCAAAGCCAATAAAATAGGCAAGGCCCAGAAGTTCAACATTCTTATTTATCTGAATTTTCAGTTTCGGATTAAGTGGTGAGTTATTGGCAAAGAGATTGTTAGCCAGTAAAGTAAAGAGAACGAATAGAATAGTTTTTTTCATAATCAGATTGTGTTAATCTAGGTCAGATGATAATATATAAAACAATAATTATTGTGAATCTATTTAAAGACATTTATGAAGACACTTACCCTCACTCCTGTTTTGCTGTTTTTTCTCTTTTATACAATCGCCTTTCTAATAATTAAGAGATTCTTAAGAGTAGTACAAAAAAACCAGAGTACACCGGGTATTCTACCTAAAGTGTCCTCTGGTTTAATATTGAACCTGTTTAAACTTATGCTCTCTCTGAATAAGTTTTACAATTTCTTATTTCGGGAAATCCGGATTACTCTTAATTCTCCTGATTTGGCGCAGGTGTCGGTCTGTATGCCCGAAATGAACTACCATCAAGGCGTGGATGCTTCTTCTTTTTTCATCTCCCCATCTGAAAGTATAATGCGCTTTAAGGTCGTATGAAGTGCCTTTCACAAACTGAATGATACTCTCTCTACCAAACAGAAAAAATTTAAGATTATCTTCTCCTTTCATTAAGCCTAAAGGTTCAGCATTTCTTTCTGCTTTGTGTGGGTTAGGGTCATCCATCCAGTTAAGATATACACTATCCGGTTTAGCAGTAAGATTGAGTTCCGGTTCAGGCTTGGTGCTAAGCATAATATCTGCTTCCTGTTCAAATATCCTTTCATATAAACCCAGGTGTTCGAGCACCTGACCGATTGACCATTTATCAGGCGCTTCTTTAAAAGCCCATTGTTCGGGTTTTAGATTTTTCGTTTCGGCTATTATTGTTGCTTTTGTGCGTTCCAGATTATCGAGTAGGTATTTTCTGTTTTCCTCAGTCCATAGTCTGGAGGTTTGAGAATAAGAGGTATTAAGGGATAGAATGAAAACGAGAAATAGGAGTTTTATTGATTTCATATCACAGACTTTTTTCTTATTAGTATAAAGTACTTATATTATTGAAAGTTAATATGAATAATTAGATACTTATTACGAAATAGTAAAAATTTTATCTTTAATTGAATCCCAAAATGCGTTATTATATCGAATAATTTTCTTAAATTTATACGCTATAATGTTTGCTTTTAGATGAAAGGCATAGATATCAAAATAGATAAGCTGACTAATTCTATTGAAAATACTATTTCAGGTGAAATATTTACAACCTCAATTTTGCTATTTAAAAAAAGAGAAAAAGGATTTTTAGCCAATAAGTGGGTATTTAATTGGAATAAAGAGTTATCGTATTCGGATAGAGAAGTTTATAAGTTAGTTACAGAAGAAAATCCAGAGATAATTCAGGGCTTGATTTCGATAGAGGATAAAAATGACCACATTTTTATGCATCTAATAGAAAATGTTTTTTTCAATAAAGGTGCCGGAAAATTGTATGCCGGAGTAGCAGGAAACTTAATTGCCTTTGCATGCAAAAGGTCATATGAGTTAGGATATGAAGGGATCGTTTCATTTATCTCTAAAACAAAATTAATTCATCATTATGAAAAAACTTTAGGTGCTAAACAATTTAAAGGGAATTATTTGTTTATTGACACACCTGAAGCAATTAGTCTAATTAGAAGATATTTTAAACATGAAAACAAAAATTAATTTCAAGGATTTAGATATTGCTGATATAGAAGTTAGTAATGATAAACCTTCTGAAGAAGAACAAAGGGGATTTAGTGAGTTTCTAGCAAAACGCAGAAAATCTAAAACAAAAACGGCATTTATGACAGTTTCACGATAAAGTGAATAATTTTGAACTTACCAATTTTGCTATTGCATAATTACCCAATACTTTCATTACTTCAATCTCTAAGTAATGTACCTATCTAACCCTTAGATAGTCAAAAGACTCAATATTCTTATAATGACAATACCTATAAGGCAAACAGCCTTAAATTTCTTTTTATCCATAAAAAATCTGATTACCTCGCCCTTAAAACATCATTATCGGTAAATACGTATTCTACGCCACCGCAACTTCTGTTGAGCATACTATTCTGGTATTTTGAATAGGCTTTGGGGTTGAAGAAACTCCGGTCATCCTGTGTACAGTTGATGTCTCCGTTCCACACCTCACATTGTTTCACATCTATGATTCTTTTACCATTAGCTAATATCACCACAATTGAATCACCATCCTGCGGGAAACTGCCCAAAGGGGCTTCATCTGACCAGAAGCTAAAATCAATCGTTTTCTGGTCCTTTACCTCTACCATTTTTACTTTACCTAAGGCACGTTTTCCCCAACCAAATTGGACTGGCTGACTTGACTTATTGGTGAAACTGATGTAATACAAGCAGGTTTTAGGCCCGATACAGGCATTTAAAAAGAAAGCTCCGCTAATTAAAAGAATTACAGCTCTGGTTTTCATGATATACAATAAGCATAAGTATTTCCTACTATTAAACTATACCTGACGCAGTTTGTTTCATAAAATACCTGGAAACTGCGCAATAAAATGCTGCAAAAACGTACCCGACAGAATGTTGCTAAAAAATGGCTCATTTTGTTGCAGAATATCAACAGATGCAAATACAAGAAGGAAGAATGAACTCATGTATAAAGTAGTCATTTATAAGATCTGATTTCTATGAAACCCTAGGTTTATGATGCTTTTTTGAAGGCAAAAGCAATAATCGTTCTTTCTTAAATCGCTATGGTACGTTTTTTTATAGTACATAAGTAAGACTGTTAGTTTATTGGAGACATTTTGAGAGGTAGCAAAAAGCGCAATATAGACTATTGAGTAATTAAACAAATAAGACCATGGAATCAACCATTGAAAATAGCATCAAACATAGATTTTATATCTTAAGAACAGACCATCATATATTTTATTATTCAATTATGACAGGCCCTGAACCACGTTTTTGCTGGTATCAATTGTTAAAGCCGGGTAATTGATTTGGTTTTTTCTCGCAGTCCTTCATCAATTATGTTCTTAAATGTCTCCCCGTATCCTTATTCATAGTGCTTTATAATCACTAATTTCTACTACCGAATTTATCAATTCAATAAAATTTAATTGGGACGGCCTTATTGGTAATAATTTCTCCGTTTGAATTTCTTAAATTTGATAATGTACCTGTTTAACCATATTTCTTAATGGCAAAAAAGACAGCAGCTACTAGTCAGTATGCTGAACATTTTATCAAAGACCTTCTGTTGCTTCAATCAGACGAAGAACGTGTGAAACTTCAGCGTTATTTTAAGGAGGAATCCGCCGCTGATGCTGAAAAGGATGAATTTATGGGAGTAAAAATGGGTAATTTATTTGCCTTAGCCCAGGCCTATGCCAATATGCCTATAGAAGAAATTGAAAAGCTATTGGAAAGCCCGATTCATGAAGTACGAGCTGGAGCAATAAGTATTATGGACAAGGCCAGCAGAGAAAAAAAGATTAAAGAAGAAAGGCTAAAGGAATTTTTTGATCTGTATATGAGAAGGCATGACCGGGTAAATAACTGGGATCTGGTAGATTTGGGATGCCTGAATATGGTAGGAAAATATTTGTATGATAAACCCCGTAAGATTCTATATGACATGGCTCTTTCAGCTAATACCTGGGAACGACGCACTGCCATTCTGGGCACTTGTTATTTTATCCGGCAAGGAGAAGTAGAAGATGCCTTTGCAATTGCCGAAATATTAATCCACGACAAAGAAGACCTTGTCAATAAGGCTACAGGCTGGATGCTCCGTTTTGCAGGAGATAAAAGTCCTGAAAGACTTAAAATCTTATTAGATAAATACGCTGCTACTATGCCAAGAGTCCTGCTAAGATATTCGCTTGAGCATTTTGATAAAGATACTAAGGAGTATTATATGCAAATTGGGAAAAAGGCTTAGAGGAATCTTTGGCTTTATTCCTGAAAATAAATATTATTGTAAAAATTCTGAACACACTCGTAAAACCCTGAATAAAACACAGATTATTATGCTCCTAAAAACAAAAAACCTTATTATTCTTCAAGCTGTTGTTTTTGTATCGTTTCCTATCCTATCGCTCATTTTTGATTTATATACAATCCATAATCAGCCTGGTCCATTTACAACCGCACAGTATTTTAAAAACCAGTTTTTACCGTTTTATAATTTCATAGACGACTCTATAAGAATTCAAGGAAGTTTAGCTAATGTTTTTCCACTTAGTAAAATTAACTCTCATTTTTATTTTTTCGTTATGCCTATTCTTTCAATTATTGGCACAATCAGATTTCAACGAACAGGTTCTTTGCGGGTTTTGCGTGGTTTAGCATTACTAGCCTTTTTTGTAACCTTACCTTTTTTATCATTTGCTTTTTTTGTCAAATATACACCCTCTTTCTTTGGTATTACGCTGGCAGTTATCCGATTCATAACCTGCATTCTTCTCCTCATCGTTTCTCAATCAAAGATAAACATTCTGACTTCTGATGACGGGGAAGCTATTAGCCAGAAATTATCTACAAGATTTATGAATTACATTTTAGACCAGATTGTAATCATTTATTTAACTCTTCAGACAAGTGGGTGGTTTTTTAGTCTTTTTCTTGCTGATAGTGGTAGTTATTTTACTTATTCAAGGTCAACTATTGTATTTCAAATTACGTATGTCCTTGTTTTGCTTATCTACTATTTTGTAGCTGAAGGCATTTTTAAAACAACCTTTGGCAAGGTAGTTTCTCATTCCACCATTGTGGATTCTGACGGTTCATTTATCTCTGTTGGAAACGGTTTGGTTAGAACACTCTGTCGGCTTATTCCATTTGAGGCTTTCTCGTTTCTATTTGGTCAGAGAGGGTGGCATGATACAATAAGTAATACTTACGTTGTAAAATCTGCTTATGTGAAAGAGGAACCAATGTAATAAGTTTTGTTTTCTCCAGGTAACCGGTATGAGTAAGGGTAGCATACCGTTTCCCTTACTCACGCTTATTCACCAATCTTTTTACATAATCACTTGTCACATCATTATTAACAATCTCACTAAGACCCTCGTAATCTTTCAATTTTAAAGCCATATCCTTCATTGTTTTGAGGGCTAATTTTAAATAATTCGGCCCTAAACTTACTCTGGCTACTCCGAGTTCCTCAAGTGTTTTCAAGGATGGGATACCGGGGAATGTCAAGACATTGACAGGGAAATCAATGACCGAAATCAGGCTTTTCAAATCGTCCTCCTTTTTCATCAGAATCGGATAGAAACAGCCTGCTCCTGCTTCTTTATATGCTAAGCCTCTTTTGACTATCTCTTCAAATTTCGCCTCATCATCTGAAAAAAGTTCTCCATGTATCAATACATCCGTACGGGCATTAATAAAAAGCGGAATATCTCTTTGTTGAGCTACATCCTTAATGATTCTGATTCTATTGCATTGCTCTTCAAGTGGATAAAGTGTATGATTCTCTGTCTTAGTATCTTCAATATTAATACCCACAATTCCGGTGTCTAATAATAGCTCTATATTCTCACGCAATTGGGCATCTGTTTTAGCATAGGCACTCTCAATATCAGCAGTTACCGGAACATCTACACTATTAGCAATCTGTTTCAGACGTATCAGTACTTCATTAAAGGGCAATTGTTCCCCATCAGGGTATCCGTTCGAAAATGCTACTGAAGCACTGGCAGTTGCTATGGCCGGAAATTGCAGACTTTCTAATAAAAGAGCCCCTAATGTATCCCAGATATTAGGTAAAATCAATAATTTGCCCGTATGATGCAGGGCATATAATTTTAATGCTTTTTCTTTTTGTGTAGGTTTTATTGCCATTGGTTTAGCTGAAATCGGTAATTGAAGTAGTTTTGATTTTTAATCGATATAAGGATCCATAATACCTCCGGGAGAATAATCCTGTTTTCTCCAGAATTGTCCGGGGTTTACACTACCTATATATTCATTGCTGTAAATAACTTTCTGTTTTCTGTTTCTTCCTGTTTCGGATTTATCACTTGGGTTGAAATACTTCAACTCTATTCTAAGCTTTGTTTTAAAATCGCCTTCAGAGACTGGTTCGCTAAATTCCCAGTATTGATTCGGGTTCAGGCTTAAAATATGATAACTGTTTCCACACCAGCTACTTGGCAGATATTCAATGTCTCTCCAATCACCTTTTTTGTCAAGCGCTTGTACTTTCATGTAAAGACGGCTATCCTGTGCATCAAAATCTGCCACTTCCTTGGTAGTATTAGTTAAAAAAATATTTATTCCTTTACTTCCATTATTCCTCACCAAGAGGCCTATGCTATTTTCCGGAAAATTATGCGTTTTATTAATCGATTTCAGGGTATTGTCAGAACCTCCAAAACCTCCTAAATCAGTTTCATGGTATCTGGAATTTGCATAAAAATGACCTCTCCTCATGAAGTCTATATTTGCTTTTCTTAATGATTCATCTACTTTATCCTGCCATAAGATTTTGCCTGTTTTGTCCAAATAAGTCCGTTTCCCTTTAATAATACACTCCAGCAAGCCATTCTGAAAGCCCTTTGAAGATGCTATATCCATGATTGGCTTTAATAGTATTGTACCATCTGTCTTTGCTATTCCTACCAGGTTGTTATAATTAGTTGTGTCATCTTCATTAGGAGCCTCAAAAAAAAAGTAATCATCTATCAAGCCTATATTATTTATTTCTTCAAATTTTGGTTGAAAGATAAATTTCCCTGTTGTGTCTATTAATCCCCAACCATCTTTGGTTTTAGCAAATGCTTTACCATCTTTAAATCCGTCTTTTATGTCCTGGAAGGCACTTTTAGCTACT
>CALRLS020000235.1:0-8038 GCA_943368815.1 Cyanobium sp. NIES-981 | reverse complement strand
GGCAGAGTTGATCAGTTCTTTAAAAAATGACTAAATTGGCAAAAAAAAGCTTAGATGGACCAATCCTTAATGAGTTTCCTGGATAGAATTGAAGACTTTCGACAAAAATCGGGTCTTCGTCATCCCTTAAAGTCAACATTAGTTATCATTATCATGGGTGTGATGAGTGGTCGTAGCTCACTTAGGGCTTTAAGCCGCTTTGCTAAAGACAACCAGCAAATCTTTGTTGAACTTTTTGACCTGACTCATGGAGTACCAACTTTTGGAACTATTAGAACTCTCTTGCAAGGTGTTGGTTTTGAGAAAGTTACTGAACAATTTCAGGATTGGATGCAAAATACCTATCCTTTAGCTACTCAAAGTTGGTTAAGTCTGGATGGTAAAGCATTGGGTTCAACTGTGATAGAGGAACATAATCAATATCAGAACTTTGTCAGCATGGTAAGTCTATTTGCTCAGCAAACAGGTTTAGTTTATCAGGTACATAAAATGGAAAATGCTAAGAGTTATGAACCTGATATTGTTCGTCAAATGCTACAACAGATGGGGTTAAGTCAGATGTTGATTCGATTAGATGCCTTGCATTGTCAAAAAAACACTTAACCAGATTGTAGCATCAGGTAATGAGTTTTTGATTCAACTCAAGCAGAACTGTTCGAAACTATACCAAATAGCTCAACAAATTGCACAAGAACCACCCATCGATACTTATACAGACTTAGATACTCGAAGAAAAGTATCTCGTTTGGTGGAAGTCTTTGAATGCAAACAAACTTTACCTAATAACTGGAGACATATCCAGACATTGATTAAAGTACGTCGCCAGGGTCAAAGAAATAAACAAGCTTTTGATGAGACGGCTTATTTCATCTGTAGTCAACCAAAAGCAAGGGCTGAGTGGATGGCACAAGGTATTCGAGGACATTGGGGTATTGAAAACAGGCTTCATTGGGTTAAGGATATGATTTTCAATGAAGACCGAAACAAGATTCGTTGTCCTAAAATAGCCGCTAATCTTTCTTTAATGTTCAATTTCGCCTTAAACTTAATAAGAGGTCTTGGTTTTGAGTCCATTAAGTTTGCTACTGAACATTTTGCCAATCGTGTCAAAGAACTTTATAATTTGTTCTCTAAAAGTCCTATGAAAATAAAACATTATGAGAACTGATCAACTCTGCCCACTGTTGGGGAGAGGGATTTAGGGTGTGGGGTTGCGCCTTGCCATATAATATTTTGCAGCCTACAGCTTTTTAGACCCCCTCCCCGATAATTAAATATTTGTCCAAATATCACAAGCCCTTCCCCGTAGCTGCCCAATAAATACCACCAAAAAGATGCTCAAGGAAAAGCGGGTCGCTGAAATTTTGTGGTACGTGCCCCATAGCTGTGTAAAAAGCCCTGCCACCATCATAAGTATGATACCACGAAATAGGATGGAAGCCCATACCTTTGCCTTCATTATCACCCCATTTTACAACCGGATTATAGGTTTTTTCATCAATCGATAATAAGAAATGCAAATCTTTTGATTTGGCAGCGCTGAATTCATACCATTCGTCTGTCCATAAAAATTTGGCAGGCAAACGCTCCATGCCCGGGAAATTCTTGTCTTCTACTTTCAGATAGGCTGTCTGGATAGTCGGGTGAATCTTGAACATCATACCTACCATTTTAGTATACCATTCCCAATCGTATTCGGTATCACTTGCACTATGAATACCCACATAACCTTTGCCTGACTGTATAAATTTCTCAAATGCGTTTTGTTGCTCAGGAGTAAGAATATTACCTGTAGTATTCAGGAAAATGACTGCATCGTAATTGGCTAGTTCTTTTTCGTTAAAAACAGAAGCATTTTCCTGCCAGCTTACTGAAAAGAATTGTCTTTCAGCCATAGCCTTGATGGCGGTTACACCTTCGTTGATAGATTCGTGGTGGAAGCCATCGGTCTTACTGAATAAAAGGACTCTGAATTGTTTTCTTTGTGCAAAAGAACTGGCTGAGAAGCATATTGTTAATAAAAGCACTAATAATGCTTTTGGGGAGAGTAATTGTTTCATAGTTTTAATAATTAAGGTAGAATAGTTTTTTAGTGTCAAATAAACACTTATTGGTATAACAAATGTATTGTTTTGTAGAATAGTAACCAATAAAAGAGGGGAGATTAAAAACTATCTTCTGATAATTTTAATCTCCCCTTAAAGTGAGTTTTTTTGCAGCATATTTTTGCCACAATGTACCCAATGTTACACGACCAAATAGCTAATAGACATATAAAGCAACAAGCTTAATTCAAAAATTCATAAATACCGGCTACACCCTGGCCACCACCTACACAGGCGGTTACCATACCGTATTTTTTATTCTGGCGACGCAGTTCGTTTAATACCTGAACAGATAGCCTGCCTCCTGTAGAACCCAAAGCATGGCCTAAAGCAATAGCGCCACCATTCGGATTGATTTTAGTGGCATCTAAACCCAATTCTTTGATAACAGCTAAAGATTGGGCTGCAAAGGCTTCATTCAATTCAATTACATCAATATCATCCTGTTTCAAGCCTGCCTGTTTTAAAGCTAACGGAATAGCAGCTACAGGGCCGATACCCATGATACGAGGCTCAACGCCTGCTGAAGCATAGGCCATCATACGTGCGATTGGTTTCAGACCCAATTCATTCACCATTTTCTCTGACATCACAATCACAAAGGCTGCACCGTCAGAAGTCTGTGAAGAGTTTCCGGCAGTTACGCTTCCACCCATGGTAAATACGGGCTTTAGTTTAGCTAAAGCTTCTACGCTTGTATCAGCACGTGGGCCTTCGTCTTTGGTAACTGTATATTCTTTGGTTTTCTTTTTACCTGAATTCTGGTCGAAGAATGTTTCCTGAACTTTTATTGGTACAATCTCTTCATCAAATTTGCCAGCAGCTTGTGCAGCTAAGGCTTTCTGGTGAGAATTATAAGAAAACAAATCCTGCTCCTCACGGCTGATATTGAATTGTTGTGCTACCTGCTCTGCGGTTAAGCCCATGCCAATATAATAATCAGGGTGGGTAGAAGCCAGATTATAGTTCAAAGCTGTTTTCCAACCCATGGTTGGTACTAATGACATTGACTCTGTACCACCTGCTACAATACAATCAGCCATACCTGCATGAATCTTGGCGGCAGCCATCGCAATGGTTTCTACCCCTGAGCCACAATAACGGTTCACGGTTACACCCGGTACGCTTTTGCCTAACGCCAATAGAGAAATATAACGGGCCATCTGCATGCCTTGTTCTGCTTCCGGTACGGCATTGCCTACAATTAAATCTTCCACACGGGCAGGGTCTAAGTTTGGCACACTTGCCATCAGATGCTTGATAACTTCAGCCGCTAAATCGTCGGGGCGGGTAAAGCGGAATACTCCTTTTGGTGCTTTGCCGACTGCACTACGGTAGCCGGCGACTATATATGCATTCATGTTTTTATCCTTTTTATCTATGCTCTTAGCCTGTTTCAACCAAGAGTGAGTGATTCTAATTGTATAACAATATTAATTTCTAGGTGGTTTACCACCGCTCAATAGCCCCTGCATACGTTCCATTGTTTTCTTTTCACCTGTCAATGAAAGGAATGCCTCTCTTTCAAGGTCAAGGAGGTATTGCTCTGAAACCTGCTGCGGATAACTTAAATCACCACCACAAATCACATAGGCCAATTTATCGGCAATTTTAGCATCATGCTCGGTGATATATTTACCCATCAACATCCCCGTGATTCCGGCTTTGAAAAGCGCAATTCCGGTTTTGCCTTGTACCTTTATATCAGTGCGTTGTTTTGGCTGTGTATAACCATCTTCTGCTAACTTGATAGCCTCTTCTTTTGCCTCAGCAATCAAACGACTACGGTTCAACACGATTCTGTCTTTATCTGGTTTCAGATAGTTCATATCAAATGCCTCCTGTGCCGAGGTTGAAACTTTGGCTTGAGCAATGTTCATAAAGGCACTTTGCAGAATGTTTAATTCGGTATCACCTGTATGATACATATCCGAGCAACGAAGCGCCATTTCTTTGGTTCCACCTCCGGCAGGAATCAAACCAACACCTAATTCCACCAGACCCATATAGGTTTCTGCATGAGCCAATACCCTGTCTGCATGTAGATTTAGCTCACAACCACCACCCAGCGCCAGACTATGAACAGCTGTTACAACCGGAATTGATGAGTATCTTGCACGCATCATCGTTTGCTGGAATTGCGCAATCATCATATTGATTTCGTCGTACTCCTGCTCAATGGCAAACATAAACAACATGGCCAGATTTGCCCCTGCCGAAAATGCCTCGTTTGAGTCATTTCCTACTACTAATCCTCTGAAATCTTTCTCTGCAATGCCGTATGCTTTGTTTAGTCCTTCAACCACTTCGGCACCAAAGGTGTTCATTTTTGAGTGGAATTCTACGCCTGCAATACCATCTCCTAAATCGAAGATAGTGGAACCGGCATTTTTCCAGATAACATTTGTCTGACGAAGGTTATCAAGGATAATAAACGATTCTGTGCCTGGAATTACCTTGTATGATTTCGTAGGAATATCATAGTATTTCTTCTTTCCGCCTTCAACTTTGTAGAATGTTTCATTACCCGCCTCCAGCATTTCATATACCCATGCTGCGGGTTTCATGTTCAGGTCTTCCATGATTTTGAGCATTGGGCGAACGCCAATGGCATCCCATGTTTCAAAAAGACCCAATTCCCAGCCAAAGCCTGCGCAGATAGCTGAATCTATTCTGTATAATTCATCAGAGATTTCAGGGATACGATTAGTCGCGTACCGGAAGAAATCGGCATTGGTTTTTCTGTAGAATTCACCCGCGTTATCTTTTCCGGCTAAGAGTACCGGCATGCGTTTTTTCAAATCATCAATGCTCTTCGTCCCTTCAAGCGTAGCGAATTTTACTTTTACTGATGGCTTGTATTCAAATGTTTTGAGGTCTAAGGCTAATATGACGGTCTGGCCTTTTTCGTCCTTAGTTTTCTTGTAAAAGCCCTGTCCGGTTTTATCACCAAGCCATTTGTTTTCCATCAGCTTAGCCATCACTGGTGGCAGTTGGAAAGCATCTTTCGACTCGTCGTTCTCCAATACCTTTAATAGGTTGTTACAAACATTCACGGTTGTATCCAGACCGACTACATCAGACAAACGGAATGTACCCGATTTCGGATGTCCTACTACCGGCCCTGTTAGTTTATCTACTTCTTCTACCGTTAAGCCCATTTCTTCGGCTACCCTGATGGTTTGCACCATGGCATAAATACCTAATCGGTTGGCAATGAAAGCAGGTGTATCTTTACACAATACAGTTGTTTTACCCAGATACAAATCCCCGTAATGCATCAGAAAATCAACTATAGCAGGGTCTGTTTCAGGTGTTGGAATAATCTCCAATAAGCGTAAATAACGCGGAGGGTTAAAGAAGTGGGTTCCACAGAAATGTTTACGGAAATCTTCTGAACGGCCTTCTGCCATTAAATGGATAGGAATACCCGAGGTATTAGAAGTAATCAATGTACTCGGTTTACGGAATTGTTCTACTTTCTCGTAAATCAGTTTTTTAATGTCCAAACGTTCTACAACAACCTCTATAATCCAGTCGTAATCTTTGATTTTAGGCATATCATCATCGAAATTACCCAATTTTACACGTGATACAGATTGCTGACTGAATACGGGTGACGGACTTGCTTTAACGGCCGCCTGGAATAATTCACTGACGATTCTGTTGCGTACTGCCGGATGGGTGGTGTCCAGACCTTTGGCTTTTTCAGCATCGTTCGGTTCTTTCGGTACCATGTCGAGTAGCAATACTTCTACTCCGATATTTGCAAAGTGCAAGGCAATACGACTACCCATAATACCCGCACCTAAAACAACTACTTTTTTTATACTACGATTCATGTGTTGAATATGATTTTTTAAAACGGAAAAAGTAAATTTTTTAAACAGAAAAATGTAAAATGAAAAACCGAAAAATGTAAAAGTAAAATAGTAAAATTTAATACTACCTTGATTTAGCGGTTTCAATGCTTTTGGTGAAAATGGCTATTGATTCGCCATTCTCTTTGATAATTGAATCATTGTTAATAAGTCCTACTCTTGTTAATATAATTAGATTATTCTTTGATTCTCTCTTAGTTCTTTCAGGATGATTCCCATTTTATGAATAAAATCTTATTTTGATTCTGCGGCTTGTGCTTCTCCATAAGTTAAAGCTGGACAGGTACTTGAACGCAAAAGTTGGTCTCCAAGATGTTGTGCTGTTCTTTGTTTGAGAAGACCATCTACCAATTTCACAATCTCCACCGCAAAGTCAATAAGCCTATCCTGCAAATCAAACTTTTTACTTTCCTGCATATTTACTTTTACGGTTTTACATTTTAAATTTTTCTGTTATTCCCAAGAATCATCTTTCTCCCTGTAAACCTTCAAGTCCACAAAACCGAATTTTACATTTCCCCTTAGTGTATTAAAAGCGAATTAGAAGCGACCGTCGCCCGGTTTGTGTCACAAAAAACATTTTACATTTTTCGGTTTCTCGGTTTTACATTTTTCTGTTCAAAGAGTTTACCTCTTCAGTACCCACGCCCAGTTCATCTCTGCTATAACAACTTCTTCTTCCGTTTCGTCGGTTATTTTTACTGCTACGCTTAGGTCGCCTTTATCAGTTTCTCGGATTTGATTTATTTGCGCTTCGGTTAGCATTGCCACAGCTTTTTGCTGTCCCTGGCTGCGCTTGATGAATTTCACCGTAAGGTTTTTCATCAAAGGCAATTTGTTATCGGGGATATTCATACCCACCACCATACCCGTAGCAGTTTCGGCTAGGAGGGTAGTAGCAGCGGCATGAATCTGCCCGATATGATTTTGTACTTTAGTTTTGTTTGGAAGTGTAATTGCGACCTCACGGCAAGTCATTTTTTCGAAATGTATGCCTGCTGTGCCAACGAATTTGACAAATTTGCCGATGGAGTAATCTCGTAACCAGTTTTGCAGAAAAGCCGGCATTTTCTGAACCTTTGCAAGGTTTCGGTTAAGGGTGTTGTTATATTCCATCAGATATTGAGAGAAAGATTCAGAAACTGTTCTACAAATCATTCAGTTTCTTATTATCTTTAAATGATTTTTGAAAGAATCATTAAATGGATTAAGAATAGTATGCAAGCATAATTCTTTGACAAATATACGGCAAAGAAAATATTATGCAAGCATACTAATATAAAATTTGTTCTAAGAGTTTTTGTAATAAAATAAGTCAATAAAAATTTTTCGCTGGCGGGGTTTTTATGAAACCATTTTTTTGTGGCATTGGTTTTTATTATTAACACTCAGATATAACACTCCACCATTTTATTATTTTTATTGATTTGATATTATTCGATAAAAATTAAAATCACTATTGTTCGTATGAAACTGATACCTATAGAAAGACGCAGCAACTTAAGTCGTGAAGAGTTCATAGAAAGCTATCTGAAGCCTAAAAAACCCGTTATTTTTACCGACCTGGTAAAAGACTGGCCAGCTTTAGATAAATGGACGTTTGATTGGCTTCGGACAAATTATGGGCATATTGAAGTACCCTTATTTGATAATAATGTGCATGATGCAAAAAATTATTATAAGGTAGCTAAAACTATGCCTTTCGGCGATTATCTGAGTCTGATAGAGCAAGGCCCTACAGATTTACGTATTTTCTTGTTTGATATCTTTAAGAAAGTGCCTGAACTGGCGAATGACATTCGTTTTCCTACGATTATGGATGGCTTCCTGAAAAGTTATAAATTTATGTTCTTTGGCGGGCAGGATGCCGAAGTAAATCTACATTACGACATGGATTGCTCCCATGTGTTCCTGACTCAGTTCCAGACCCGTAAGCAAATTGTTCTTTTTCCGCAGGAAGAAGGCATTAATCTTTATCATCACCCGTTCACGGTACAAAGCCACGTGCATCCATTAAAACCTGATTTCAAGAAATTTCCTGCTTTTGAAAAA
>CALRLS020000234.1:0-8042 GCA_943368815.1 Cyanobium sp. NIES-981 | reverse complement strand
AGTGGTAAAAAAATGGAAATGCCCATCAAGAAAATCCTGATGGGCACCCCGATTGAGAAAACGGTTTCTCTTGACGCTATGCGAAACCCTCATTCAATAGATTGGTTTTTGAACCAGAATATATTCTAGTACCTTCCACGGTGATGACGGCTATTATTATTGTCATGATGACGTCTGTCATAACTACGGTGATTATGTCTATTATACTTTGGAACTACTACAATTCGGGTTCTTGGCTGAACCCTGTAATAAGGACGATGAACATAGGCAGGCCTATCATAATAGCGAACAGGTCGGCTACTATACACACAACTCGAAAGTGACAAAGACAGCAGAGCAAAAAGCCCTGCCAGCGTTAGCATACGAAATCTTGACTTATTTTTCATAATTTTATTGATATTTTAATTCTTAGATTAATTAAAACTAAAATGGTTTAATTAATATACTTCATAGACAATTAAAACAACAATTACCCTCATTATACTTTACAAAAATTAATTAAATTGCCTGCAAATCCCTTAAGTATAGATTTATTATGGCCCGCACAGAATCGAATATGCTTCCTATCGGAACATTAGCCCCCATTTTTATATTACCCGATACTGTTTCCGGGCAATTATTTTCATTGAATGATTTGCGTTCTGAAATGGCCACTGTCGTAATGTTTCTCTGCAATCATTGCCCTTATGTATTACATATAAAAGATGAACTGGTGAAATTAGCTAAGGACTATCAATCAAAAGGTGTTTCTTTCGTGGCTATCAGTTCGAACGATGCAGAGCAGTATCCACAGGACGGACCGGAAGCGATGAAGGCTTTTGCCAGGGAGTCAGGTTTTACTTTTCCGTACCTGCATGATGAAAGCCAGGATGTGGCAAGAGCCTATGAAGCCGCTTGTACCCCTGATTTTTATGTGTTTGATGGCGCGCTATCACTACGTTACAGAGGCAGATTAGATGATTCCAGACCTAAAGTGGAAAACCCTAAGCCCATTACAGGTAGTGATTTGCGTGGAGCTTTGAATGCCATTCTGGCCAATCAAATGGTGTCTGAGATTCAATACCCTAGCATGGGTTGTAATATTAAGTGGAAGCAATAAAATTGATAAACAATGGACAAACCCTACTCTTATTATGAGCGCCTTAGCCTGAATGATGTTAGCTTCTGGAACAATATTCTTGGTTTTACTGTAGCCGGAATGGCTATAGGCGTATTCTTTCAAGCCGATTATAATAGTGGTTGCGGTGATTTTCCACAGCATTATCAGGTAGTGGGGCGTGGCGCTATGATAGGAGCCGCTGTAGGATTAATATTTAATATATTACATAGCAAAATACCTAATGCCTACCGGGTACAACCCATACTAGTATTTCTGCTGCGTATGTATTTGGCATGGATAATTATGGGCTATGGCCTTGCTAAGGTCTTTGCCTCGCAATTTCCATTGCTGATGGCAAATATGGATGCCCGAATGGTTGAACTAAGTCCCATGCGGGTAGCCTGGGCTTTTTTTGGTTATTCAAAAGGCTATCAGGTTTTTTTAGGATGGGGTGAAGTGATTCCCGCATTATTATTGCTTTTTCGACGGACAACGCTTCTTGGCGCATTATTGATGGTTGTGGTAATGCTGAATGTCTGGCTGGTTAATATATTTTTTGATGTTTGCGTGAAGCTGAATTCTTTTACCTACTTAGCAGTTGCCTTTTATATTCTTTTACAATACGGTAACAGACTCTGGAAATTCTTCTTCACTAATCGAGAGGTGCCTGCACCTTATTATCCGACCCTTGCTGATAGAAAAGTATTTAGATGGATTGGAATGGGTATCAATGTTTTATTATTAGCTTATATTTTATATGACCCTCTTATGAGTGCATACGATTATCTTGCAAATAATGATGAACCAACTACTAAAAACAAATTATATGGCGCATGGAAAGTAGAGAAAATTGAGAAGTGGGAAAATGGAAATTGGGCGGCAACTACCGTTTCAGATTCAAGCAATTTTACCAGATTCTTTTTTGAAGGTTATGCAGGAGTTATGCAAAGCGATTTGAAACGACAGAGGTTTGTTTACTTCATGGATTCTACAGATAAAACAGCTACGCTAAGCTTTGTCAATAATCAGAATACCCGTTACGAAACTCAGATCTGGAAACTGGAAAAGCCTGAAGCTGAAAAACTCTTGCTTACAGGCAGATGGAGTAAGGATTCTTTAAGAGCCGAATGTACTTTGCGTAAGGATAAGCTTTTAACGAGATAGAATTGTAACTCTGTTTGTCGGAATTATTTATGGTTTTAGTAGTTTCTTATATTGTATGATATTTCTATCGAAATAGAAAAACATCAGCCTTAGTCGGACTATCTGCGGCAGGGAAAAGTACCTTGATTAACCTGCATGAATCTGGGAAAAATAGCGAAGACCTTTGACAGTGACCAGGAATAAAAAGAGGCAGATTTTAGCCTGCCTCTCTCAAATATTTGCATAAAATAGTCTAAACCTTTTTAGGATCCGGATGTATCCATGGTTTGCGATAAGGACGTGCCAATAAACCATTCGCTTCGCGGTCACCAACTATTTCACGTTTTACCGGGTCGTATACAATAGGACGGCCTGTTTGCATTGAGAGATTAGCCAATAAACAACTAGCGGTAGAAATATGACCTTCCTGAATATCTGCTACCGGTCTGCCTTTGTTTTCAATAGCTGACAGAAAATCAAGCATATGCAAACGTGTAGCTGGGGCTGCATTCAACTCTATTCTTTCTTCGGTCAAATCTTCCGGATATTTCTCTCTTTCATAAATTACATCTTTATGAATTTTCTCACCTTTGCCTTGTGGAATAAAATCATAAGCCATGGTGCTTGCCCATAAGGTGCCTTTTTCTCCATATAAAGTAAAAGACCACGGATAATCAGGATTATTTGGTGTTCCCCATGTACGGTGCTGCCATACACAATTCAGTTCAGGGTATTCAAAAATCGCTGATTGCGTATCTTCAATATTTGATTTGCCCTCTTTTTGTACATAAATGCCTCCGGTCGAAGAAATCTTCGTAGGCCAGCCTAATTTTAGCATCCAACGCACGGTATCAAACATATGAATACACATATCGCCCATTATTCCATTACCATATTCTTTAAATGTTCTCCACCAGCGAATGTGCGGCAGACCATCATAGGGGCGCAGAGGAGCAGGGCCTGTCCACATTTCATAATCAAGAAAATCAGGTACTGGTTCTACAGGAGGATTACCATTGTTTCTCATATGAAAATAACAACACATTTCTACATGAGATATTTTACCTAGTAAACCCGCATCAACAATATTCTTTTTGGCATCAATCAGATGAGGTGTACTTTTGCGTTGGGTACCAACCTGCACCACTTTATTATATTTACGGGCAGCGGCCACCATTGCCTCACCTTCCATTACATCAACACTGATGGGTTTCTGTACATATACATGAGCTCCGGCTTTTACGGCATCAATCATTTGTAGGGCATGCCAGTGATCAGGAGTACCTATCAATACTATATCCAGTTGATTATCTGCCAATAATTTACGATAATCGGTATAGAGTTTTGGTACTTTGCCAGACTTCTGGCGTTGACTTACCAATTTTCCGGCTGCTTCCAGCATGTTTTTATCAACGTCGCATAGTGCTATCACTTCAACAGGGGCAACCTGAATCAGACGGAATAAATCACTTTTACCATACCAGCCTGTACCGATTAATGCTACACGATAGGTGCTTGGCGGATTGATAATATCCATGCCTCTTGCACCGAAACTGGATAAAGCAAGTGAAGCTGACGCACCTTGTAAGAAACGGCGTCTGTTAATATTAAAATTATTCATTAGAAATAGAGGGGGTTGACTTTGATGGTTTAAAATCTATCAAGTTTATGAATTTTTCTTAATACTTTCATAAATTTTAATGGATACTTACAAAAATAATACTCAAATATAAACCCGAAAGCACAAGCATTCATTTTACTTTGTTAATCAGGCAGACTAATATAGACTATCAAACCTTATGGTTCGACCAAATTGGAGAATACATATAAGACGCAGCATTAGAAACAATAAAAAAGGTCATAGAAGCTCCATGACCTTTTTAGCAGTATTTCTTAATCTACTTTTACTTTTTCTTGACTAATTTATATTCGATTACCGGTTTTCCACGCTCTCCACCGTCAGCTCCCAGACCCATGCTTATAAATTTCAATTTATAGACATTACCAAGTGGGTCTTTTATTACATAGAAACGATCTTTTTTGATACCCGTAGTAGAACCTGGAGCGGTTACACGCCATTTGCTACCGATTGCATCTCTTGTTTTAAGAAACGCAGAGGCGGCAATGTTTGCCTCAGTGTAATTTGCATAGCTAACAGTGTTTTCTAGAACTTCGGCCGCTTCTGCGCCTGCAGCATAGTTAAGCGATACGAAATCCTGGAACCAGTATGGAGTAGGAGGAACCGTACCAGCGTTAGAAGTGCTATATCCCCATGCAATATCCCAGTTTACTTTACGAGGTTCAACTGCTACTGTTTTACCGGATTCTAGTGATAAGAAACTGAAATTTGCATCTGCATTTTTTGGAACATCAACAGTCTGGATAGTTGTTTCACCAATTCTGGCGAATTGTACTTTGTAAGCTTCACCATTACGGTTTACTTTTACTTTAAACCATTTACTTTTAGTTTTGCTTCCTTCAAAACTTACCAGATACACTTTATTCTGCGCTTCTGTAGCCGAAACTTCTGCAAAAACTGTTTTGGTAAGGTCTCCGTCCCAGGCATCGGTTAAAGCCAGCGTACCTTCTCCACCCGGAGCAAAATCCAGATTTGGTACAGAGGCGGTATCAGCTAATACTACTGCTGTAATATCAGTTTTATCTGTTGGCGCAGCTGACGATTGATAACCCGGATTAAGGACTACTCTGAACTGACCACCCTGATAAAATCCTAAGTTCCAGCTTTTTCTGCTGATTGGAGTGGCTGCATTTCCACTCAGATCAGCATAAACAGTATTAGCATAAGGTGACTCTGTGGTTTTACCTTCTAAAGTTAAAGTGCTTCCGGTTGAAGTTATGGCTGCAAAGCTTAATTTCAATTCGGTATTTAAACCTGTTAATACAGGTGAGCCTACTGAGGTCATTTTAAGCGTCAATGTTTCATCACCATTCAGGAATACGTTTGCTTTTTTCTTTACTTTGAACGAAACACCTGATTGTCCGGCAGGAACTGTAACAGTTAAAACATTATTGATAGCTGCAGGTTCTGTAACAAACTCCTTGTCGTAACTTACTAGTACCGGAGTCAATTGGATACTTATCGGAACTGCCACGTCAGCAGCACGGCTTAATGATATCTGAACAGTAGCTTCTTCACCATCAATACCTTGTGTTGTTGTGGTGAATCCGGCTAAATTGTCAGGTAATGCTACCTCTTCCTTGCATGCTCCCAGCACCACTATGCCACATACAATCAGTAATTTGTTGAATAATCTATTCATTGGGTTTAAACTTTGGTTTGTATTAGATAAAATTATTAATGCTTTGATAATTGTGCGGTAAGACCAAGAAAATAGGAACGTCCGTAAGACATCGGAACTGCTCCGCCACCTGCGCTATGCGCTCCACCTGAATCAACGGCTGTATTATTTACTCTTGTTACATTGAACAGGTTTTTAACCCCGGCTAAAAGAGAGAAATTTTTATAGAATACTTTGTTGAAAGTCAGGTCTGAAGTGTGAAACCCTGCTGTTTCGGACAGCCGGGTCTGCAAACCGGATTCGGTTGAAACGGTCTGATAAGACGGTTGTCTGCCTGTAAACTTATAGAACAGACTGATGCTTGCTGCGATTTTAGGGAAAGTATAACGGATATTGGTGTTGATTTCACTTGACCATACAAACTCGGGTAAACTTTCTGTAGTTGAAAAGCGATTAAAACGACCTATGTAAGAATAGCCCAAAGTAGCTTGTAGGTTTTCCCAATATAAAGTGTTATTCCAGGTTGTACCTGTGGTTTTATACATATCTACGTTGATATAGGTAGATACCTTCGTATCCGTCGGGTCAACTCCGATTGATATTAG
Source organism: Cyanobium sp. NIES-981 (assembly GCA_943368815.1). Taxonomy (GTDB): domain Bacteria; phylum Bacteroidota; class Bacteroidia; order Cytophagales; family Spirosomataceae; genus Emticicia. The sequence continues at coordinate 1,935 of CALRLS020000234.1, read as the reverse complement.
GTTATTAAACACATTATAGAAGCCACCCAGGGTTGAATTGAGACGGAACTTAGGTTTCTCGAATACCTGGTATGATAAAAAAGCATTGAAACTATCAGAATGCTCAGCTTTCAGGTTGGTATTGCCTCTGATAGAGTGGTTACTATCAAAGAAAGTAAAGTATAATTCGCGTAAGGCAGGTGAACGGAAACCCCGTGCATAGGCAACCCTTAAATCCAGACCTTTGGCTAAGGTAAATTTAGTATTGATAGAAGGGATTAATGGCGGTGCATCATAAACCGAGTTTTTGATAAATCGCAATCCTGGACGGATATTGATGCCCCGGTTTAACCTGAACTCAGATGAAGCGAAATAAGCAAATTCATTAATCGTCGGTGTACCTTGAATTCTTGCTCCCGAACTTGAATTGATATTGGCTTCAAATCCGTGTTGAAGAGAAATTTTGTTTGAGAATACGTGTTGTGCCGTCAGACGAAGGAAACTTGTCTGAAAAATGGCTTTATCCTGTGAACCCTGCGTTAAAGAAAGTGTTCTGCGGTCTCTGACTAAATCAATATCGGTGGTTTGGGTTTTTCTGCTATAATCGGTATAAGAAACAGCCATTGTGAGGCTATTTTTTGCATTGAACTGGTATTCTCCCTGTAACTGATGAAACCAGCGGTCGGTGATATAATACTGGTCAGTGGCTGAAAGGTTGTTGGTCTGTGTACTGATATATGTATTTCCTAAACTTTTAAGGGTTTCGGTAGTGCCGTTGAAACGATACCATCCATTAAATTTCTCGTTACGATAAGAAATACCTGCAGATGAAAGATATTGCTCTTTAGGCATCCATTCTTTGGCCCTTCCGGTAGAAAGCCCCTGCCATCCTCCAAAAAAATTACGTGTAAAATTCACTGATAGTTGAACGCCTTTTTTCTGCCAGGCCAGACCCAGGAATTCATTATGAGTACCTTCTCCTTGAAAAGCCTCGTATTCATCTCCTGAAGTTTCTTCCTGTGCACGGGCTGTGAGTGTCCAGGTAGCGCCTGTTTCATCTTTTTTTGTAATAATATTGATAACACCTGCCAGCGCATCAGACCCATAAGTTACTGACATCGGGCCTTCTACAATTTCAATCCTGTCAATAATATTAACATCAATCTGGCCGATACTCTCACGGGTAGAGCCTCTGTCCACCAGAGGGATTCCGTCTAGCAAAACCTTTACATTCTGGCCTGACATGCCCATTAATTGCACATCGGTTGTCCCTAGAGTCAGGTCATTAGAGAAACGCATGCCTAATTCTGTGCTCAGAACAGACTGAATATTGGTAGCGCCACGCAATTTGATTTGTTCGTTCGAGATTGTGCGAACCTGATAAACCGAGTTTCTGACTGATTGGGGGCCAAATTGTCCGGTAATTACTACATCATTCAATTCAATTGATTTTTCGCTTAATGTGATATTCCCAAGCATAAGCGGTACTTCACTGCGTACTTCAATCTCTTTTTCGAATGCCTGATAACCGATGAATTGTATGACAAGTGTTTGTTTACCTACCGGAGCATTCAATGAAAAACTACCATCCGCCTTTGTTGATTGACCTAAGCGGGTATTTTTAATCATTACCGACGCACCTGCAACTGCCCCGTTGTTATCAGATACTTTTCCTTCTATTTTCCCTGATTGTTCCTGAGAGAGTGCTGTAATCACGGTGGAGTATGTAAATAAGAATAGATATAGAAATCTCATTCCGAACTAATTTTTATTTAGACTAAATATAAATAATGAGCAAATGTAATTGTTTATTTAGACTAATTACAAATAAAAGTTCGAAATTATTTATTTCTATGCAGTAGGAACAGTGGTAATGATATGGAGAGAAGGATAATATATTTATTTGCTGGTCAATTATTTAGCCATGAAAATTGAGAGGGATGAAAATAGTGTATG
>CALRLS020000233.1:0-8058 GCA_943368815.1 Cyanobium sp. NIES-981 | reverse complement strand
CAGCAGAAATTTATCAGAACAGCATCGGCAAGATGCCTTATGCCTTCCTGATTATGGGTGGTCTGGCTACTTTGGCTTTTGCTTATTTGTTTTCGGGTAAAGTTCGTCGGATGAAAGCAGCGTTTTAATAACCGTTTAAAACCAGGTCTGGTCCAGTTTGCCAATATATTTATCACCAAGTGCACCCGCCAGATATTCTTTCAGGCTCTTAGTAATATTCGGATATAGATTTACTGTTGCTAATTCTTCGATACTTAGCCATCTGATAGCCAGGGCAGAAGTATGTTCAGGGTTAAGAGTAGGCGTACCTTCTGTGATGTGTCCTTCAAAAATAAAATGAACGGTTTGTTTTTGAGGCTCAGGAAAATGAACCTCCCCCACCATCATTAATTCTCCTATTCCGGCTTTTATACCCAGTTCTTCTTCTAATTCTCTTGCTAATGCATTCGTAAGTGATTCACCGAATTCTAAATTCCCTCCCGGTAAATTATATACATCATGACCTCCATACTGGTAATGCATGGTCAGGATTTTTTCATTTTCAATAAGGGCGATGGCAGGCCTTATTTTCATAGTGTCTCTACTCAGAGTGGATTTTTAATAATAGGTTTTTCTAATGGTGGATTAGATAATAAATACCATATAATGTTTCAAAAATAAATTATAGTCGTTTTTTTATGCTTGTTTTTCAACCTCCATTCAATAATATCTCCGCATTAGCCAATCCTACTACCAATTAATCATTTATCATAATTATTTCAAAGCGGTCTCATAAAATTTATCAGCATCCTTTTTCAATTTGATTAACGATTCTTTGTGTATATACATCATGTGTCCTGCCTCGAAATAAGTAAAATTTACGTTTTTCTTTTGTTCGGAGCGTAGCATCATGTGATTGAAAGTATATTCAGCCGCGAAATAAGGGGTGGCTAAATCATAATAAGCTGCTGCCACCCAAACCTTAAGGTAAGGATTTTTCGACATGGCCTGGCGCAACGTTTCGCTCACATTCAGGTATTTGTTCTGCACATTATTATAATTCCAGGGTTGTACTCTGCCTGTCAGAATAAGGTAGGGCAAATCGTTTTCATATTTTAATTCCTGACGAAGGTAATGATTGATTGTGCCAGAATAAGGCCCTGAGATAGTAGCATCCAGACTTGGGTCAAACTCATAACGTTCTCCGGCGTTGTCATAGTCTGTGCCTGTGAAGCGTCCGTCTAAACGTCCGACGGTTTTACCTTCTTCGCGTAGCAATTCCTTTACGAAACGGAAGATATCAATGCGGTTATTGGCTCGCTTGATAAAGTCTTTTGATAAGCCTGTAAACTTGCTGAGCTTTTCGGTAATCATTGCCTGTTCAGCTTCTGTGGCCATATCTCCTTTCATTAATATGGTTGAATACTCATTCAATACAAATCTTTCCACATCCCTTAAGGTCTTTTGTAAATCTGCCTGATACTCGGGAGCGATTTTTTTATGATACCATGCCATTGCAGTATAAGTAGGCAGAAAGAGTTCATAAGGCAAGTCGTTCCCTTTATCAAAAAGGGCTGTCTGGAAATTGAGGATGGATGAAATGAGGGCTACACCATTGATATACATATTGTATTTATCCTGCAGATAACCCGATAAGCCTGCGGCTCTGGTAGTACCGTAGCTTTCGCCTGCCAGAAATTTAGGCGATGCCCACCGGCCATATTTAGTAGCATGTAAACGGATAAACTCCCCTACTGACTCTATGTCTTCGGTATAACCCAGAAACTGGCGTTCATTTTCGCCTTGTACCGCACGACTGTATCCTGTATTGACGGGGTCAATAAAAACCAGATCGGTTTTATCTAACCAGCTATATTCATTATTTACATAAGAATATGGAGGAGCCAGAGACTCTCCTTTATCACTCATCGGAATACGTTTCGGGCCTATACAACCCATGTGCAACCAGACAGAGGCTGAGCCCGGCCCTCCATTGAATGTATAAGTAACAGGGCGTTTTGATAAATCGCTTACGCCATCTTTGCTATAAGCAATAAAAAAGATATTTGCTTTGGCTTTACCGCTTTCATCTTTTATTACCATATAGCCCGTTCGGGTAGTATAATTAATGGTTTGTCCGCCAATAGTCACCTGCCCTTTGGTTTCAATCGGTGCCGGAACGGCCTGTAGAATAACAGGTTTTTCGTCAGGCTTTTTCTCAGTGTTCTGGGCAAGAGCCGAAAAAGTAAAACAGCTTAAAACAAAAAGGATCAGTCTGGTCATTAGTTCAGGTAATTGTTAGTTGGACAAAAATAGAAAAATTTACCATATTTTAAAGTCTGAACCCTCTGAGAAAATCTTCTATGCTCATTTTCTTTTTCCCTTCCATTTGCAGCTCTTTTATTTTCAAAAGCACATCAGCACATTTAAATGCCAGAAAAGTTTTCCCGTCAGTTTCTATAGCTCCCACTTCTAAGTCTTTTGCCTGTATATCTGTCAGTTCAGACAGATATATTTTACAGGTTTTGCCCGATAGTGTAGTCCAGGCTGCCGGATAAGGAGAAAGGCCCCGTATGAAATTATGCACTTTTTCAGCAGGCTGATTCCAGTTGATTTCGCAGGTTTCTTTAAAAATCTTAGGCGCAGGTCTTAGTTCAATTTCAGTATTTTGTGGCAATTGGGGGTAGTCTCCTGCCTCAATAGCTTGTACTGTTTTTAAAACCAGGTTTGCCCCCCTTTCCATCAATCTATCATGCACAGTGCCTGCATTATCGTAAGGAAAAATCGGTTCTTTATCTACAAATATGATATTACCAGTATCAATCTCCTGTCTGATAAAAAAAGTGGTTACACCAGTTTCAGTATCACCGTTAATCACTGCCCAGTTAATAGGTGCCGCACCACGATATTGAGGCAAAAGTGAACCATGCAGATTAAAAGTACCCTTTTTCGGCATATTCCAAACCACTTCAGGCAACATTCTGAATGCCACAACAACCTGCAAATCTGCCTGATAGCCTTTCAATTGTTCCAGAAATTCAGCGTTTTTCAGTTTTTCTGGTTGCAGCACCGGAATACCCTGAGAAACCGCATATTGCTTAACGGGTGTTTCGTGCATATGCAAACCTCTGCCCGAGGGTTTATCTGGTGCCGTTACCACTGCAACTACCTCACAGCCATTTTCTACCAGTTTGCGTAAACTCGCCACCGCAAAATCCGGGGTACCCATAAAAACTATTTTCATCTTTTAACCGTTATATAATTATGTAGTTGCAAAAATACCTGATTTAAAAAAATCTTTGTACCTTTGTTACCTAAATTACACAAATGAAACAAAATCGAGTAAATAAAGTATTTTTTAGAGTAAAATTCAGGTAGTTTCTGTGATAAAATTCACAATTTTATCTGGAACGGTCGAATTTTCGCCGTTCTTTTTTTGTCCACCCCTCAGAAGAAAGGGGTTTTTAAATTTATAAGAGATATGTCAAAATTTCAGTACTACACCGAGGAAGGTTATAATAACCTGAAAAATAAATTACAAGACCTTAAAGGCAAAGGCAGAGCAGAGATTGCCCGCCAGATTGCCGAAGCACGTGATAAAGGCGATTTATCAGAAAACGCTGAATACGATGCTGCTAAGGATGCACAAGGATTGATGGAAATGGAAATTTCCAAATTAGAAGAATTAATGTCTAACGCCCGTATTCTGGATGAATCAACTATTGATACATCAAAAGTATCTTTATTGTCGAAAGTAAAGATAAAAAACAAGAAAAACGGTGCTATGATGGCCTATACTCTGGTTTCGGAAGAAGAAGCAGATTTGAAACTGGGTAAAATATCTGTCAACTCTCCTTTTGGAAAAGGTTTGTTTGGCAAAAAAATAGGTGAAACTGCCCAGATAGAAGCCCCTGCCGGAGTGGTAGAGGTTGAAATATTAGATATCAGCAGGTAAGACCATTACACAACAATACAAGATTTTATTCTGACATCTCAAGGCATATAAAAACAAAGGTCATTCAGCGCTGAATGACCTTTGTTTTTATTTCAGGGCTTTCCCAATTTAAAAGAGAAAAGCTCCTTTGAGCGTAGGAAAAGGGTGCCTGCTACAACCAGAGTCATTACGCCACCAAAAATAACTGTCGGAATAGCCCCGATAAATTTTGTTAATAAGCCCGATTCAAATGCACCTAATTCGTTAGAGCAGCTTACAAAAATACCATTGACAGAGTTTACCCTGCCACGCATCTCGTCAGGTGGTAATACCTGCAGGATAGTTTGCCTTATTACTACACTCACACTATCAAACGCCCCTGTCATAAACAATGCGCCAACTGATAGCCACAAATTGGTTGAAAAAGCAAAAACTAATGTTGCCAGACCAAAGCCTGTTACAGCTATAAGCATATTGCGCCAGGCCTGGCGGGTAGGTGGGAAATAGGCAGTACCCAACATCGTTAACACCGCCCCTAAACCGGGCGCTGCCCGCATTATTCCTAAGCCACTGGGGCCGACATGTAGAATGTCTTCAGCGAAAACAGGTAAAATTGCTACCACCCCACCAAACAACACCGAAAACATATCCAGCATAATGGCATAAAAAAGTATCCGGTTGCTTGTTACAAACCTGATTCCTTCCTTTAAACTCCTGAAAATATTGGCTTGCTTTTCAATATTCTGGATGCCTTTTTTTGACATTTGAGAAACAAAAACGAAAGCTACTAAAAACAGGACAATTACCAGAATGAGGGTATTTGTCAGGCCAATAAAGCCATATAGTAATCCGGCAATAGCCGGGCCTAAAATAGAGCCTGTCTGCCAGAACTGACTACTCCAGGATGCCGAATTAGAATAATGTTCTGGCGCTACGAGAAAAGGTTTTAATGATGACCAGGTAGGACCATAAAAACCTCTGGCTACTCCTAAGAAAAAAACTGTGAGGTAAATAAAGTTTCTTTGCTCTAGTATACTGAACCCATGCTCAGTTGAAGGATGTGTTACCCAAAGCAATATAAACGAACACATGATTATTATGCCATAGCATACCTGTATAATGGTTTTTTTCTCTTTACGGTCGGCAAAATACCCCCCGAATAGTGCTAAAGATATATAAGGAATCGCTTCAAAAAGTCCGATTAGGCCTAATGAAAGTGGGTCCTTCGTAATTTTATACAAATAATAACTGATTACCACCTCCTGTGCTAAAATAGCCACTGTAAATATAAACTGGGCAATAACAAAATACCTGAACTCAGGATAACGCAGGGCGGCGTATGGGTCTTTGGCTTGTTTCATTTATTTTTAATTTCGAAGAGTCCTGATGCTCTTCATTTTGCACTCATCATTTTTTCGAAATCAGATAATTCTAATCTGAGGTTATTCAAAATCTTCTTATCCTTATCCAGAAGATACACTTTAGGAACCATAGAGGCATTATACTGATTATCAAAATCTACCACATTTTTAGCATCCATAACATTGGTAAACTGCCCTGTTTTATATTCCTTGATAAATTTTAACCATTGTGAACGGTCACGATTACGGCAACACATATATACCTGCATTCCTTTTTGTTCCAGTTTAGGATAATAATCAACCAGTTTTCGTGTAAATTCCTGACAATGTCCGCAACTATAATCATAGATTACCACCATCGTATACTTTGAAGGCATATCCCATAACGGGCTCCATCTTTCCAGCGTATCAGTCAGACACATATCCGGCATAATCTTACCCACGAGCATTGGTTTTATACGGTTAATATATTCTTTATTCTTCTGAATGGTAATATCGCTGTATAAAGATGGCTCTTTCAATATATACTTCTCGGCCAGTTCAACATACACTCTATCACAACCCAATACTCCGGTTTGTAAGAATTTATTACCAAACTTAATAACGATATACCTTCTTAAATCAGAATTGGCCTTTGTACGGGCAATGATATTATCTGCCAGTGCAATAATAGTATCAGGTGCGTTATGAACGTCTATATTAGAAAGATATGCATCAACAATACCGTCCAGAACAGGCGTTCGCATCAGGCGGTCATCATCTAATGCCAGATTATCAAATGCATGTTGATAATAATATTTCAGATAGTCGAGCGTATCTTTTCGGGTAGAAGTTCCTGCTAATGCAGGCATCTCTACGGGCACTAGTGCTTTTAAAAAATTACCCGTAAATGCTTTCGGGTGCTTGCTGATATAGTTTTTCACAAGCGTGTTATAATCCTCATAGATTCTCTTGCGCTCGTTATTGTCATTTGCTTTACCATAAGCACGGTTTAGCCTCATACTTTCTTTGCCATAATCTGCAAAATCGCTTGCTTCCGGAGAGCCTACAATCCTGATACTCTCTACCAGATTTGCGGTATCTGCTTCAATCCGGAACTGAGTATCCACTAAAGCAAAGTCAAGCAGTCTTGTGCGTCCTTTGATTAAATAATACATACCCGGCAATAGTTTTTTAGTGCCTTCAAAAACAAGATTACTATATCCATCGGCCTTGACAGTATCCTGCGGATACATCGTTTTGCCATCCGGCATCGGGTAGGCAATCATGTATAGGGAATCTTTCTGGGTTTGTATTTTTACTTCTATTTTATATTGGGCTGATACATGGATGGTTATCAGAGAGAGTATTAGCAGGATTGTTTTTTTCATAACAGCTTTTATTAAATTGTTTTCTGTTTTCCACAAAATAAAGAATTTTAAATAACTTTGAACCAATTAAAATGTATTAAAATATGAAATTGCTAAAAGCAACATTACTTTTTATCAACACGCTCATTGTTTTTGCTACTTCTGCACAAATCAAAACCAAAGAATTTAGCCGAGACGATTCATTACGTGGAAGCATTACTCCCGAAAGAAGCTGGTGGGATCTGAAATATTATGAACTACGCACTAAGGTGAATCCACCCGAGAAATTCCTCTCAGGAAGCACTACTGTATTTTATGAAGTATTAAAGCCTTATCAGGTGATACAAATAGACCTCCAACCCCCACTCAAAGTAGATAAGGTAACTCAGGATGGGCAGGAGCTTTCTTATACATTGGACGGTAAAAATGCTTACATGATTACCCTGAATAAAAAACAAGAAAAAGGCAGGAACGAATCTATTGTGGTATATTATTCAGGCAAACCTATTGTAGCGAAACGCCCACCCTGGGATGGTGGCGTGCAATGGGTAAAAGATGCAGCCGGAAACGACTATGTCGCTACTTCATGTCAGGGTTTAGGTGCCAGTGCCTGGTGGCCCTGTAAAGACCATATGTATGACGAGTGCGATAGTATGCTTATTGCTATTACAGTACCTGAAAAATTAAAAGATATTTCGAATGGTCGTTTGCGTAAGGTAATTGATAAGGCAGATGGTACTAAGACTTTTGAATGGTTTGTGAAAAACCCTATCAATAATTATGGTATCAATATGAATGTGGGCAACTACGAGCATTTTAATGAAGTATATGATGGTGAGAAAGGCAAGCTGACCCTTGACTACTATGTATTACCTGAGAATTTAGAGAAAGCCAAAGAACAGTTCAAACAAGTACCGATGATGCTAAAGGCATTTGAGCATTGGTTTGGGCCATATCCATTTTATGAAGATGGTTATAAACTGGTTGATGTACCTTATTTAGGTATGGAGCACCAGAGTTCGGTCACTTATGGCAATAAATATCAGAATGGTTATCTTGGCAGAGATTTATCAGGGACAGGCTGGGGGCTGAAATGGGATTTTATTATAGTCCATGAGTCGGGGCATGAGTGGTTTGCCAATAATATCACTTATAAAGATATGGCCGATATGTGGATACATGAGAGCTTTACAAACTATTCTGAAAACCTGTTTACCGAATATTATCATGGCAAAGAAGCCGGAGCAGCTTATGTAATTGGGTGCAGAAAAAACATTGCCAATAAAGCACCTATTATTGGCAATTATGACGTGAATGATAGCGGCTCGGGAGATATGTATTATAAAGGTGGTAATATGCTACACACCATGCGCCAGATAGTAAATGATGATGAGCGATGGAGACAGGTATTGAGGGGGTTAAATAAAACATTCTA
>CALRLS020000232.1:0-8085 GCA_943368815.1 Cyanobium sp. NIES-981 | reverse complement strand
ATACAAACTATCTTCGATGGTCTGGCTATACACGAACCGATTCTTGATGCAAGTGGTACTTCAGGGCAGGTATCTGCATTGGTTTCAACCCATGCAGCCAAACGAGCCAGGCCATCGGTCGCAAAGAATTTCTCATTATAATCTTCTCCAAAAGCCGAAACATCAATGCGGGTACCATTTAATAATTCAACGGCGGGCTTCTCTTCTTCAAACTCTCCAAAGCGTAATAATCTCATAATCTATATTTTTATCTGAATGTCTGAATAAATAATACTATAAATTTACACCTCTTTTCCATGGCATAAAATCATCCTGCCCCAATTCCTGCGCTTTTGTCTGGAATTTACCACTTGCCAGATCTATGCAATACTCCAATAAATCTTCAGCTGTCTGTTCAATTGTTTTCTCTCCGGTAATAATCTCTCCGCAATCAAAATCAATAATATCAGGCATTTTTTTTGCCAGTTGCGTATTGGTAGCAACTTTTACTACCGGACAAACCGGATTACCAGTAGGCGTACCCAAACCCGTAGTAAACAATATGATGGTAGTACCTGCTGCTGCCTTACCTGTCGTAGCCAATACATCATTGCCGGGTGTACATACTAAGTGCAGACCTGCCTGTTTCGCTAATTCAGTATAATTTAATACATCAACAATCGGTGCAGTACCGCCCTTTTTCGCAGCTCCTGCCGACTTGATAGCATCGGTAATGAGGCCATCTTTAATATTACCTGCCGATGGATTCATGTCAAAACCTGCTCCTACTGCCTCCGCTTTGGCAGCATAATCACGCATCAGGTATTCAAATTTCTCTGCTTTTTCCTGCGTTACACAACGATTGATCAATTCCTGCTCAACCCCACATAATTCAGGGAATTCAGCCAGATAAGTTTTACCCCCCAAGGCCACTACTAAATCTGATAAATGACCCAATACCGGATTGGCTGAAATACCAGAAAATCCATCTGAACCTCCGCATTTTAATCCGATTTGAAGAGCTGATAGTGGTGCAGGCTTGCGGGTAAGTTTATTGGCCTCAATCAAGCCTTTAAATGTTTCCTTTATTGCTGCCGACATCATATCGAACTCTGTACCGTAGGCTTGTTGCTCAAATAATAAAACAGGCTTATCAAAATCAGGATTACGCTTTTTGATTTCGTCCATCAGGTCTGTGAACTGTGTTTTCTCACAACCTAAACTTAATACAGTAATCCCGGCCACGTTAGCATTGTTAGCATAGGCCGCAAACAAGGCGGCAAGCAGTTCAGAATCCTGGTTGTTTTCTCCACAACCTGACTCATGTGTTAGAAATTTAATACCATCAAGATTAGGGAAAAGACGATTATCAGTTGCAGCTACCTGAGTGTCCTGATTATAAGCATCTATGCTAGTCGCTCCACCTTTTTGATGCAAATGAACTAAATCTTCAACCTGACGCACATAAACATCCGGGAATGCATATCCCAGAGCCTTATCAAATGCATCTTTTAATTTAAGAATATTGCGGTTTTCACAAAATACCAATGGAATCACTAACCAATAGTTTGCTGTTCCTACTTGTCCGTCTGAGCGATGGTAACCCATAAAAGTCCTGTTTTGCCATTTCGCCACATCAGGGGCTTGCCAGTTGGTTTGAGGGACTCTTTTGCTAACTGAATATTCTTCCGATTCGTGTTTCAGATTAAACGTTGTGACCTGCTCCCCACGTTTGATGGGCTGTGTAGCTTTTCCTACCAGAACACCATACATGGTCACGTGGTCACCTTTGTCCAAATCTTCCGTAACAAATTTATGCTTGGCTGCAATTGACCTTGGTAACAAGTAATTCTCCCCTTCAAACTCAATATTCTCTCCTGCTTCCAGATTTCGAAGCGCTACTATCACATTATCAGAAGGGTTAACTTTCAGAACTTTATGTTGCATATACTATAAAGGGAATTAAAAATTTTCTTACAAAAGTACAATTCATTTGAATAGCTTTTTTATGAAATATTATACAGTTTTGATGAAATATTATCAATTTTACAAAAGAAGCTTTTTTTACATAACATTATATCAATAATTCGTGCAGGCAGTACTTCGCAAAGTCAATATTTCAGCCGATTATTCGTTTCTGGCCCGCAAAGACGAATTGCACTATCTCTATGACAAGTGGCATTTCCATCCCGAACTGGAACTCACCCATATTGTTCAGAGCAAAGGCACCCGGTTTGTAGGCGATAGTATTGAAGAATTTGAAGAAGGAGATTTAGTGCTTCTGGGTGCTTATCTGCCTCATGTATGGAAGAACGATGCTACTTATTTCTCTGATAATTCGCATTTACAGGCCACGGCTCAGGTGATTCAGTTTCTACCCGATTGTTTCGGGAAAGACTTCCTTAACCTGAAAGAAATGGAGAATATCAGATGGCTTTATGAAAAAGCTAAAAGAGGTTTGCGGATTGCCGGGCATACTAAAACAGAAGTGCTTATTCTGTTTAACAAGCTGTTTGAAACCACTAACGGTGTGCAAAGGATTGTTCTTTTACTGCAGATATTAGAGTTCATAGCAACGTCGGCTGAGGTAAGTTTTTTAAGCAGTGAGGGCTTTGTAGAGTCTTATCATCGATTCGATGCTGATACTATTAACCATATCTATGAATTTACGCTCTCGCATTTCAATCGCAAGATTCTTATTGAGGAAGCCGCCACCATTGCCAATATGTCGGTACCTAATTTTTGTCGCTACTTTAAAAACCGTACCCAAAAAACCTATATCCAGTTTCTGACAGAAGTGCGTATAGGTTACGCCTGCCGGATGCTGATTGAAAACCATAAGAGCATTCAGCAGATTGCCTTTGATTGCGGTTTTCATAACCTCTCTAATTTTAACCGCTCATTCAGAATCCTGAAAAAACAAAAACCTACCGGGTACCGGCAGGTTTTTGGAGGATTAAAGTCGTAGTATGATTATTTCAATGAGTTTATCCATGCCGCTATCTTCAAACCCTCTGCCTTTGGCACTTGTGGCATCGGTGGCATTTCGGTCGCATAGCCCGGCCAGTTTTTCGGATCCGGTTTATGGATAAGATTCACGATTTTCTCATCTGAATACTTACGTTTAGCTATATCTTTAAACGCAGGTCCCACCTGACGTTTTTCTGTCTGATGACAAGCCACGCATGTATTCTTTTGCAACAATGGCTTGATTTCATCATAAGTAGGTACAACCTTTTTAGTAGCAACTTTAGCAGCAGTTCTATCATCAGGTGTTACCAGTTTCTCTGTTTTTGGAACGCTTCCTGTACCTGCCACAGGCAAATTAGCCGGGCGAGGCACAAAGCCTGTCAGTTTTTCTCCACTTGGAATATTGTTTAAAGTATAGAAAGCGGTATTATGCAATAAGCCTTTACCTTCGCCATCTTTCACACCATCCGCTTTTATCTCATGAATGAAATGGTCTCTTAGACCATCAACCAAAAGGCGAACTTTCAAACCATCATCCGATAATTTCAAACCTTTTACATTCAGGAATTTCTCACCTACAGGTGGGCTACCGTAAACCGGGTGGTATTTATAGATAAAGCTTCGTACCTGATAGTTTTTAAAATCAGCTGCTGTTGCTTTATTAACAGGTTTGGTAAATTCTATTTCGAAACCATCGGGTGTTGCTCTTACTGCCTTCATTTCAAATGGCATTTTGCCTGTCCAAACCAGACGCTCAATACCCGCGGTTGTATTACCTGCCGAGCCCCAGCCACGATTGGTTTCGCCTACAAACAAAGAACCATCCTGTCCCCAGGTCATACGCAGAATACCTGACTGGAAACCCTCACGAAACATGAATGATGCACCCTGATACTCACCATTTACTTTCTCAATAAATACCCGGGAGATATTACTCTTACCCTGGTCGCCAACTAATAGCTGTCCGGTAAATGGACCAAAAGCTCCATTGGTTTCATCTTTCAGGATTTCTGAGGTCGAAATCCCCAATACGCCATGTGGAAGCCAAACAGCCGGAGTTTTCAATTCAGGAATATCTTTCTTCATTTCAAAAAGATATACTCCTCTTTCGTTTTCAATGTTCTCAGGCTTGATATAATACCCGTTCGCATCTTTATCTTTTCTTGGATTCACCTTCGCATACAATTGCTCTGTCGTCAGTTTCACTGGCGAATTAGGGTCGCTTGTCCAGCGCAAACCTGCTGGGTGTCCCATAAAGTCACCTTTGTTTACCTGTGCAATAAAGCCTGAACCCATCCAGTCTCCCTGATTATCACCATACCAGAACTCACCATCTATCATACCTATACCACAAGGTGAGCGCATACCTGTTGCATAAGGTTCTATTTTGCCATCTTCTGTAATTCTCACAGCCCAACCTCTCCACGGCACTCTACTTTCACCTCTCCACCATTCTTCATCGCCAAAGGCTACGTTTCCGGTCACTATCATCGAGCCATCAGGCAAAAACTTAGGGCCATAGCTATATTCATGATAATGCCCTGAAATCGGGAGTGTAGCAATTGTTTCATAGGTATCAGCCTTACCATCGCCGTTTTTATCGGTCAGTTTGGTAAGTTCACCACGTTGCGCACAATAGAAAGAGCCGTTTCTATAGGCCAGCCCTAAAATTTCATGTAAACCACTGGCAAATTTCTTGAAATACGGTTGTGCCGTACCTGCCATGTATGGATTATTAACCACCCAGATATCGCCTCTACGGGTTGCCAGAGCCACATCGCCATTGGGCAGAGTAGTAATACCTCCTACCTCAAGCAACATATTCTCGGGTACCGGTAGGGTAATAATGCGGTAATAGTCATTTTCAGCAGTATTCTGCGCCATGGCCGCAGACATCATCGCTACTGAAAAAAGGATTGTTTTAAATATTTTTTTCATTCTGATAGAATTTTAAAGCCTCTGTTTTACCAAATAATCGAATAGCTGATTTTGTCGCTAAGTGGCGCTATTAATTCCTGCTTGCCACCTATGGTTCTGATAGCTGCATTGCCGCCATCCACTTTAATCAGATAGCCGCCATCACCAACGTTAAAAGTCCCATCGGCATTTTTGCTGATGACATCTGCAGTAGCTAGTCGGGCATGCAGATTACTCACTGCCCCACTCACTGCAATATCTCTTTTCAGCATCCTGCCCTCTTCAACTGGCACTATTTTATCCGATACTTTGGCTCCGTAAACATCATATTTGAAAGTCGGTTGACCGCTTTCGTCCAGTTCATACCCACGGGTACGGAAAGTAGCATCTGCTACTCCCCAAGATTTATCAGGTGCATCCAGTACCATTACTAATGGCGCATCAATCAATGGCATCAGACTTCCCATAGGTCTTGAACTACCATCGCCTCTATCCTGCCACATGGGAGTAGTATTCAGGAAATTACCTTTCCATACCTGAAACAAAGCGCCATTGTCCAGATTATAAGTAAAGTGTACATTCTCTTTATTGCCTACAGAAATGGCATGTACAATTCGTTTGTTCTTATCACCTTCTTTTATATCCATAAATGAGCGTAACAAAACAGGCTCAACTCCGGTACCTAATAAAATAGGAGAATACGGATTATTTACCATAGTTGAATTAGCAGAGTGCAAAGGATGCTTACGAACGGTGGCAGATTCGGCATATAAACCTAATGATGGTTGTAACCAGCCATCGGCTTTCCAGTAGTATAATTCAAATGGTACTTCTCCGGCCGGTAAATCAAGTGTTATTTTTCTACCCTCCGGGTCTGACTGCATCCAGCCATTTTTAAATGCCTGTTGTCCATTGATTTTCATCTCAGTATTACCACCATGTGTTGTGGTAAAAGTATAGGTTCCGGCTTCCGGCACTACAATCTTACCTGTGTATTTTACAGCAAACTCATTTTCGGCATTGGTTACAGCCCAGTTCAAAGCAGCCAGATTGCCGTTGTATTCCGGTTTTATTTTCTCTATATCTCCGATCGTTCTGAAATTGCCTTTATATACACCATACTTCAGGTCTTTAAACGATAATAGGTGCTGATTATAGCTCTTGTATCTGATATTGCGGATAGCTACATTCCCGTGGTCTCCCTGAAAACGAAGCGGGCCCATAGCTACTTCATTATCTACCAACGCACCTCTTGTTTGTCCTGTCAATTCTACATTTTCATGAATCAATACTCCATTCAGATAGATTGAAAGAATACGGGCATTAGCAGTTTTCTTGCCGTTTGCATCAAATCTTGGTGCCTGAAAAGATATTTTGATATTTTGCCATAAACCGGGAGCTTTAGCAACATTGATTCGGGGGGCAATTCCCTGATAACCTTTTGAGCCTTCCGGTTTTGAATCGTCCCAACGCTCATATATACCGCCTGCGTCGTTATACTTCGCTGATTTTTTACCCCAGCTATCAAATAACTGAATTTCATAACGGCCCTGAAGATAGATGCCAGAGTTTGAGCCTTTGGCCATCATAAAATCAAGGTCAAGGTCTAAATCTCCGTGCTCCATTTTAGTGAGCAGGTCCATTTCTATTCCATATTTTCCCGGAGGGTGTTCACATAATAAAATTCCGGTGTTGATTCCTGTTGAAACATCTTTTTTGTGTAAGTCGTTGGGTTTTGTAAAATCTGCTTCCACCGCACCAACAACACTCCATTGTCCTTGTGTGGGTCGGAAAGCATCCATATTATTCAATGGAATCATTTGCTGTGCTGATACTGCGTTGGCAATTAATCCACAGAAAATGAGATTTTTTAGGATTTTTCTTTTCATAGGTACATTTTGTTTGAAAGCGCAAATGTAACAGCAATTGTCAGTAATTGAAAGGGGTTTTGTTGAGAAATGCATTAAAATCAGATAAAGCCTTTTATTCTTTTTAAGTGTATTTTTCACACTTTTCTTATAAAATCTTAGAATTAGTTCTGTAAATACTTTTCCACAAACCCATCAGAAACGAGCATCCTTATTCGTTTTGTTGTAAACTTGCAGTCTGAAACTGCAGCTTGTTTCTGCATATTAACACCTAACTTTTACATGAAGTCCAATCGTATTATTCTGATTCTGATATTTTTTGCTGTAGGCTATTTTCTTTATTATAAAGACAAGTCCGGTCCTATCAGCAATTTATGGGAAACCGTCTCAAAAGTTTTTAATTCAAAAAATGCTTCTACCGACAAAGACAATCCATATAAAGCCCCTGAGCCTGACAACGAAGCCACTGCCACAAAAGATGATGATGCATCAACAGCCAGTACTTCAAAGAAGAAAAAAACAGAAGAGAGTACTAAGGAAGACGAAGGTTCTATCTTCGATAGAATTAAAGAAACCGTATTAGGAAAAGATACACAAGACGAAGAGAAAGGTGATTATGAAATCCCGGATTTTGCCCTTCCTGCTATTAACAATGGCGATGAAATTATCAGGCACAAGAACTATACGCTCCGTTACGACGAAAAGTACGAAGTGCCAGCATGGGTAGTGCACAAGTTAAGAGGCGATTTTACAAAAGGCCGGGCCAGCAGAGGAGATAACCAGTTTATACCAGATAAAAAAGTAGATCGTGGCTCAGCCTTGTCAACTGATTACAGCGCTTCCGGCTATGACCGTGGTCACATGGTGCCTGCCGGGGATTTCAAGTGCTGCCAGGACTTAATGGATGAAACCTTTTATATGAGTAATATCTGCCCACAAGTGCCTGATTTTAACAGGGGTATCTGGGAGAATATCGAAAGCCGTATACGAGGCTGGTCGGTTCGGGATGAAGAGCTCTATATAGTAACAGGCCCGGTTTTAAGCAAAGGTATGAAAACCATCGGTCGATATAATAATGTTGCCGTACCCCGTTCTTTTTATAAAATTGTATTGTACTATCCGAAAGATAATCCGAAAAAAGCCCGTGCAATAGCCTTCATGCTGCCTAATGAGGCTTTGTTTGGTAAAAGAATGAACTCTTATGTGATTCCAATTGATGAGGTAGAAAGAACCACAGGCATAGACTTCTTTGCCAAGCTACCTGATGAAATTGAAGAAAGAATAGAGGCTGAAAGCGATTGGTCAGCATGGACAAAAATTCAATGAAAAAAGGTGTGGGTTTATCCACACC
>CALRLS020000231.1:0-8100 GCA_943368815.1 Cyanobium sp. NIES-981 | reverse complement strand
TAGGTGGTCTGACTACTTACTCCGCAACGATAATCTCTGGAGATAAAATCTAATAGAACCTGCTTTCGCCTGACAGCCTCACAGTTGGGTATAAATTGAAGAATTGATTTTACACTCCCGACACCATTCTGAGAAGGGAAAGAAAAACCCAGACTGCTCAATGAGAAATTCCTGCCTGAACCGGCTAAAGACAAAGTATCAATATCTTCATCGTCGCCAAACACCGTAAACTTCAGGGTGTCTCCAAACATGATAGTAGGTGAGTCGGTCAATGAAGTACTAATAACCGGGCGGTTATTCTCTACATCTTCAAAGTTAATTTTCATCCTATAGCTTCTTATTTGTGGTACCGGACACCCATTATCACTTACACTGATGATAAATTCTGCTGCCTGATTGTTTTTGGTAATAATACAATCATCCAGACAAAAAGAATTTTTTAGTGTATCAGTATTCTGAACAAGTACATTTGAAATTGCAGGCATGTTTATTTTTTGGGTATCAAAATTCACCCCTTTTGCCGTTATCGTCAGTTTTTGGTTGATGTCCGCATCCAGATACATAATATCAAAACATCTTTTGTCTCCTTTTTGTAAGGTAACAATCTCACCTTCTTTAAAAAAATCTTTAGAGTTCTGATTTCTGACCATCAATTGTGGTGGAAGATTAATTTTACAATCAACTACTTTCAGTTGGAAATCTCTTTTTACTTTGCCAATCAATACTCCTTTGCGATACTCCTTTGTCATTACTGAAAAAACATAAAGTCCCAGTTTATTGGGCTTTACATATAAAACTCCGGTATTCAGGTCGATTTTCAAAGGTTGTTCTCCCGGAATCACATTTTTTAAAGAAACGCCATCTACCCAGGATGCTTCAGGATAGCTGCTTCTTCCAATACCTACCGGGTTTGGTTGATCCGCCGTAGTATAGCCAATCCAAGGCGTATTGAGTTCATAAGTCAGGCTATCTCCATCAGAATCAGAAGCACTGAAATCCATTTCAAAGTTTTGATTGATACATAGGTAATCTGCAACTACATCCTTAAAATGTGGTGTACTATTGACTATTGTAACAGGTGGGAACTCGGTATAAAAGACCATTCCAACTGAGCCAGGGTTGAGGATATTGGTAATGATGGTGTTTCTGCAACACCTTTCCCAAACAATGGCATATCCACCGGGGTCAGAAAAAGCCGTGTTCGTTAAATTCAGATTAGCTCTGTATTTAATCAATAAGGTTTGCAAATCGCCTTTTGCACAGGCAGGGTCTATATATCGAATCAACTCCCTGTATACGCGCTGACAGATAGCTTCGCCTACCCTTGTTAAATCTCTTTTACGGATAAAAGTGAGTGTTATTGAAATATCTTCTGCAGCCGCGCGACCATTAATGGCATCGAAATATAAGTTCAGAGTAACTTCGTGCGTGATATTGGCAGTAGGATTTTTTACTTTAACCAATTCTATTTCACCACCTACAATATGTGAAGCTTGCGATTTGAATGTCAGGGCAAGAAAAAATATAAAGTAAAGATACTTTTTCATAGGCTATAGAATAGGTATTAATTGGTGTCAGGGTATCGCTAAAAATAAGACGTAATTTATTGAGAAAAGGTTGGATTTTGATGTTAACGCCCAATTAAATATTTTTGCAGAATAATAGACTTGAACAGACTCATAAAAGATGGCCAAAAACAAAACATTCGTTATTGATAGTATTGAGGTAGAAAATTTTGCGGCAGAAGGAAAATGTTTTGCAAGGCATAATGGACAAATAATTTTTATTGAGGGTAGTAACGTTTCGCCCGGTGATAAAGTTAAACTTTGGGTCAACAATAGAAAGAAAAACTATGCTGAGGCCAATGTTATGGAATTGCTTGAACCGTCGCCATTGCGAATTGAGGCATTTTGCCAACATTTTGGTGTATGTGGAGGCTGTAAATGGCAGCATATCCCTTATGAAAAACAATTGGATTTGAAATGGCAACAGGTAAATGACCAATTGCAGCGTATCGGAAAACTGGATTTACCTGCCATCAGTCCTATTTTAGGCTCTCAAAATGTGCAGTTTTACCGTAATAAATTAGAGTTTACTTTCTCAAATAGCCGATGGTTTACCAGAGAAGAGGCAAATACAGGAGAGGACTTAAATAAAAATGCGCTGGGTTTTCACGTACCCAAACGTTTTGAGAAAGTATTGCCCATTGAAAAATGCTATCTTCAAAAAGACCCCTCCAACCAGATCAGACTTGCTTTAAGAGATTTTGCCAATCAGAATCAATATTCTTATTATGACCATATTGCACATGAAGGTTTCTTAAGAAACATCATGATTCGCAGTTCTTCTACCGGAGACCTGATGGTGATGGTGCAATTTGCGCAAAACAATGAAGACGCCATAGAAGCGGTTCTGCATCATTTACATACTAATTTCCCTGAAATCAGTTCTCTGAATTATGTGCTTAATCAGAAAAGGAATGATACTTTTTATGACCTTGAAGTTCATACTTATCGTGGAAAGCCTTTTATTGAAGAAAGAATGGAGGATTTGGTTTTCAGAATCAGGCCAAAATCTTTCTATCAGACTAATTCAGAGCAGGCCTATGAATTGTATAAACTCACAAGAGAATACGCCGACTTAACAGGTGATGAACTGGTATATGATTTATACACTGGGACCGGAACAATAGCCAATTTTGTGGCTAAAAAAGCCAAGAGGGTTATTGGTATTGAATACGTGGAGGATGCCGTAGAAGATGCTAAAATCAACTCTCAGGTAAATGGCATTAATAATACAGAGTTTTTTGCAGGAGACATGAGAAAATTCCTCACACAGGAGTTTATTGCCAGCAAAGGAAAGCCGGATGTGATTATAACTGACCCACCAAGAGCAGGAATGGATGAGCCGGTAACAAAAACCATTTTAGAGGTGGCACCTAAGAGAATCGTTTATGTGAGTTGTAATCCAGCCACACAGGCGCGAGATTTATCAATATTGAGTGAGAAGTATACGATTTTGCAGGTACAGCCCGTAGATATGTTCCCTCATACTCATCATGTTGAGAACATTGCCAAACTTGAGCTAAGAGAGCCTTAATCAATTACTTATATACTTGAAGATTATAATCATCGGGCAGCACATTTGAAAACCCTTCAAGAGCCCAGTAATTTTTCATCACAATGCTGTCTGGTCTGACAAGCCATCCATTTTCAGTAAATTCTGCATAGCCTTTGGGTAGAACGATTTCTGAATATCTATAAGGATAATCAACAAAAAAAGGCTTCTTAATCATCCTTGATTTAAGAAAGACAATTAGAGGATATTCTGAACGAATTAAAAAGCGTTCCGTTTCTTTATCGTAAGTACAGATTGTGGAAGCATCAGTAGCTATTAATACACCATCTTTTAGTTCATTTGCTACTGATGTTTGCCCTGAATACATGGTTTTTGAATGAGCGATTTTATAAACCTCAAAATCGTTTTCTTCTAATTTATTAATAGAAAGAGCAAGAAGAAAATTCCTGAATGAATGGCTAAAAGCCTCTTTACGGTTCTTTTCCCATTTGTTTTTTATGGAAGCACTGTTTGTTTGTATTTTCTCAAAGTATTTAAGGCCTGATGAATGTCTTGTGCTGCCATCAGACACCAGTTTATCCATCTGATAAAGAATCTTGTACCCCAAAGCACTATTTCTGATTAGAACAGGCTCAATGGCTGTGGCAATCACCTTCCTTTCCTTATCATACTCTAATTTTACAACTTCCGGATTTAGTATTTTACAATATCCGGCAAAAGCTGAATCTCCGAGTAATGCTTTCTCGAAAATCCTCCATTTTTGCTTCCAATCCTTATCATGTTTGGTGGAAACTATTTTCTCATTCGATAAAACAGCCTTTTCCATTTGGAACTTAAAGACCTGTACTTCAGCAGAATGGCTCAATTTGCGCTTTATTGTCTTAAAACCTCTTAAACAAATCACGAGTTCGGCCTGTGAAAATTTGTTAGGGATATTTAATTGAAAACTTCCGTTTTCGTTGGTTCTTGTTCCGATAGAAGTATTATTTACAAAAACAATCGCCGACTGAATCGGGGCTTTTTTATCATCAGTCAGGCTGCCACTAATTGTCCAATAGCTGCTTTGCGTAAGTCCGGTAATAGAAATGAATAAAAAAGTATAGAGCAGGCAGTATTTTGCTTTCATTGGCTTATTCGTGCATGTGTTTAGGCAGAAGGCAATTTAAGCAAAATTATACTTTAAGAAACAAAAAATATCACTATTTCATGTCTCCATTAAGAACAAACATAGTTTGCCGGAATAAAAAATCAATTCTATTCAGTAAATAGTTCTGAACGATAAATGGGGGATTTTTAGAAAGGAAATTCGTTTTCTTCGTCAAGATTACGGGCCTGATTGGCTTTACTACCAAAAGTTACTGCACCACCTGCACCGGGAGGATTTCCGCCTTGTTCAAAGCTCTCAAGCGTGTTTGTTGTAGGAAATGGTTTTGGGGCGTTAAAATCTGTAAAGTTATCCTGTATAGGAGAGTAAAATCCATCCAGATCGGTGAATTTTGTGTATTTGCCAATGAATCTTAGTCTGACTGTATCAACAGTACCACTACGGTTTTTTGCAATAATAACCTCACCTACACCTGCAGTCGGGTTACCGTTTTCGTCCTGAGTAATTTTATAATATTCCGGACGATACAGGAACATAACCATATCTGCATCCTGTTCAATAGACCCCGACTCACGTAAGTCAGAAAGTTGAGGACGCTTGTCACCTCCACGGGTTTCAACAGCACGGCTTAATTGAGATAGGGCTATGACAGGCACATTGATTTCTTTGGCGAGGTTCTTTAATGAACGCGAAATAGTCGCAATTTCCTGCTCACGATTACCTGACTTCCCTCCTCCTACTTCGGCTGTCATTAATTGCAAATAATCAATGATTACGAGACCAATATCAAATTGTGCTTTCAGACGACGGCACTTGGCTCGTAATTCCAGCACAGACAAGGCTGGGGTATCATCAATATAAATAGGCGCTTTTGAAAGTCGGTCTATTCTATGGTGCAGTTGTTGCCATTCGTGGCTTTCAAGCGTGCCCTTCCGCAGCTTCTCACTATCAATTTCGGCCTCGGCTGAAATCATACGAAGCATAAGCTGCGTTGAAGACATCTCTAATGAAAAAATTGCCACAGGTGTATTCCACTCAACGGCTGCATTACGCATGGCAGATACCACAAAGGCTGTTTTTCCCATGGCAGGACGGGCTGCAATAATAGTCAACTCAGTATTCTGCCAGCCACTTGTGATTCGGTCGAGTTCTGTAAAACCACTTGCAACCCCGGTCAATCCGTCTTTATTATTCTTCTTTTTTTCGAGTTCTTCAATAGTTGCCCTCATAATAGAGCTTGCATCTGCATAGCTTTTCCGGATATTTCTTTCAGAAATCTCAAAAAAGGTCTGTTCAGTTCTATCTAAAAGATTAAATACGTCAGTAGTATCCTCAAAGGCATCACGAAGAATATCGCCTGCGACACGAATCATGTCTCTTTTAATAGCAGACTGCGAAATAATACGCGCGTGCCACTCTATATTAGCAGCAGAATTGACTTTACTGGTGAGGCCTGCAAGATATTTTGCTCCGCCAACAAATTCAAGTTCGCCTAAGCTTCTTAATTGAGAGGTTACGGTCAGTAAATCAATAGGTTCTGACTTACCGAAAAGTATCAGGATGGCATTATAGATTCTTTGATGAGATTCCTTATAAAAACTGGCGGCCTGTAGAATATCAACCACTGTTGTCAGGGCATCTTTCTCAATCATCAAAGCACCCAAAACAGCTTCTTCCAACTCAGTAGCCTGAGGCGGGAGTTTACCAGATTCACTGCGGGCAGTTTCCAAAAAAAAATTTTTTCCAAATCCTCTTTGGTTCTGGTTTCTGTTTGATTGATTATTTGGGTATCTTTGTTCCATAATGTTAATGCAATGTTAAGAAAAAATACCCGCTCTAAAAACAAAGCATTTTCAACTAATAGGCACACTAAAAGTTAAACGCTTGATTATCAATTAGTAATTCAATGAGTGTCAACTTTTTGTGGAAAAAACATTTGATATTGTGAATAATTTTTGATTTTTGATATAAAAATTCAATTCAACGTGTAAAAACTAAATTTTAAGGTATCACGTTCTTAAACTGATTTATTAAACCAATAAACAAACTCATTAGGATTTTGACAGAAAAAGTATTCACATTAGACGAAGTGTCATTGATAGATTTTCTCGGAGTAGAAAATAGTAATATCAAGGTAGTAGCGGCGGCTTTCCCGGAAAGCAAAATTATTTCAAGAGGAAATCAAATCTTAATTAGAGGAAATAACACTGAAATCAATAAAATCTCTGATATACTGGAATCATTGCTTGAGCATTATCAGAAATACGGTAGATTAAATAATGAACAAGTAAAAAATTATATAAAACAAGACATTGAATCGGCTAATCATGAAGCAACCGACGACGATGTTATTCTTTACGGAACCAGAGGAATTGTTGTAAGGGCCAAAACTGCCAATCAGAAAAAAATGATTGAAGCGGCTCAAAAATACGATATAGTTTTTGCTACCGGCCCTGCCGGAACAGGTAAAACCTATACAGCAGTAGCGCTGGCGGTAAAAGCATTGAAAGATAAGGAAGTCAAAAAAATCATTATTACCAGGCCAGCGGTTGAGGCTGGTGAAAACCTGGGTTTCTTACCGGGTGATTTAAAGGAGAAAATTGATCCTTATTTAAGACCTATCTATGATGCGCTTGATGACATGATTCAGGCTGAAAAACTGAAGTTTTATATTGAGAATCGTACCATTGAGATAGCGCCACTTGCCTACATGAGAGGCAGGACCCTGAATAATGCATTTATTCTGCTTGATGAGGCCCAGAATACCACGCCTAATCAGATTAAGATGTTTCTTACGCGTATGGGGCCGCTTTCAAAAACTATTATTACCGGAGACAAAACACAGATTGATTTACCAAAAAATCAGAAATCCGGTCTGGCTGATGCTTTGGATGTACTCCAAAATATTACCGGAATTGGCTTTGTGGAATTGGACGGTAGAGATGTGGTGCGCCATAAACTGGTTAGAGACATATTGAATGCTTATGAAAAAGCAGAGAGTAAATAATGTTATTTAGAAACTTTCTGGCATTGCAACCATAGGCTACTAATCTCACGTCATTATAGCATGAAAAAAGCTCTATATTTTACCGCCTTATATGTCCTGTTTGGCTTGCAGTCATTAGCACAAAAAACGCATTTTTGTGCTAATGCAGCCGCCGATTCAATCAGATTACTGAAAGACCCATCAAGGGCTATAAAAAAGCTGAAATTTGAGCAGGCCCTTCATAACTATCAACGCTCAGGTATTGCACAAAGCCGTCTGGCAGTAGACGATGAGATTATCCGGATTCCCGTGGTAGTGCATGTCATTCATAATCAGCAAGCAGGTGTATTTAAGGAAACAAATATCCCGGACGAACAGATTTTCTCTCAAATAAAGGTATTGAACGAGGATTATCGCAGAAAAGAAGGAACGATGGGTTTTAACAATAATCCAATCGGAGCCGATACAAGAATTGAATTTTTTCTTGCTACAAAAGACCCGACGGGAAATCCTACAACAGGAATTACACGCCACTTCAATTCAGATCCAGACTATAACCTGCTTAATGATAACGACCGTAAGAAATTATCCAGTTTAGGCTATTGGGATAGTGATAAATACCTGAACATCTGGGTTACTGCTTTCAGAGAACCTTATATTGGCTTCGCCGAATTCCCGTATGCTGAAACAATAGATGGGCTGACTGATGAGGTACCCGAAAATTTGGATGGTACATTTATAGATTATCGGGTTTTCGGAAGAAAAACCGGCACAAATACCAGTGGACTTTATAGTTTTGGAAGAACCACTACTCACGAGGTGGGACACTGGCTTGGCCTGATTCATACCTGGGGAGATGAGTTTTGTGGAACTGATTATGTTCCAGACACTCCACAATCTGAGAGTAGCAATAATACTATTTATTGTGAAG
>CALRLS020000230.1:0-8192 GCA_943368815.1 Cyanobium sp. NIES-981 | reverse complement strand
TGGATAATCTATTTGTTATCATGCCCTTCAGAGTGTACTTATATGAAAAATTGCCAATTGCCGAGTGACAATCTTAATTCATGCTATACAATAGTAGGGGCTTCTAAAGCCCGAATCCTTTACTTATTTGCCTTTCTGTTTTTATTGAATTTTGCAGGTAACCCTTGCTATGCTCAGGTTAAACAGCTATTTACCTACCCTGCTTTAGAACGCACTACCAGATTACATGCGCTTATTGATGGACTCAAAAAAGATACGACGGCAATTTTTAAAAGTCTTGATAGCGTGAAAACAGAAGCTAAACTCAGAGATGACGATTTAATACTTTGGTATGCAATGATTTATGAAGCTGTTGAACAGGAAGTATTTCGTTTCAAAACTTCAGCAGAAAAAGTAGCTTTTTTTAAAACCAAACAAGCCTTTTTTGAAAAATCTCCTTTTAAAGTAATCAGGGGAGTGTATTACTTTCATTTAAGTAATGCCTACTACGATAACTCTGAATTTAAAGAGTCCTGCAGATTAGCTTTTCAGGCATTGCGTATTTTTGAAGAGGTAGGCTTTCAGAATATTGGTGAAGTTTCTTTTTATTTAAATCGATTTTTTCAGCTTTATTATTCTTTCCAGGATTATAAAACCGCTTTGAATTACTCTACACTGGCTATCAGGTATAATCGGTTCAATATGATGGGTATGGCTTTCCTGCTTAATAATAATGGAATGACTTACCTAAAAATGAAAGATTATCCTAAAGCCAAAGAAGTGTTTTTAAAGACAATCGAAGAGGCTAAAAAATCAAATGAGTCGGGCGTATATGTGGGAATTGCCAATGGCAATTATGGTAATGTATTGCGCCTGGAGGGTAAATTTGCTCAGGCACTACCACATCTTTATAAGGATGTAGAGTTAAACAAGAAAGAACTGCCGGGAAATAGCGCTTATACTTGTATGTATATCAGCGATGCCCTTATTCATCTTGATAGTATGGATAAGGCCAGAAAATATATTCAGATGGCTGTACAACTGTTTCCAAAAAGGCATGAAAAAAGGCATGGGAATCGATTTAATACGTATTTGTATGATATTGAAGCGAAATATTACCAGAAATTAGGTCAGACATATAAGACCTTATTGTACAGAGATTCATTAACATACCTGCAGGACTCTTTATCAAAGATTTTTGATACAAGCCTTTTGTTAAGGGCAGAAAGCCAGATGGCAGCTGAAAAATACCTTAATAACCTGGAGAAAATTGAACAGGAGAAGAACATAGCCATCTGGAAACGCAATCTTTTTATATTGATGATTTTCATTATATCCGGAGCTTTTGTGTATGGGCTTAACCAGAGAAGAAAAAGAGAAAAGGCATTGCAGGAAGCCGAACAAAAAAGAATACAAGACCAGATTGCCCATGCTACGCTTCAATTGGAACAATATATAGAAAACATCAGAACCAAGAATGTGTTGATTGAACAGATGAATGATGAACTGGCGCTGCATAAAAAACTATCGAAAGATGAAGCGGACACCCAATTGGAATCATTGTA
Organism: Cyanobium sp. NIES-981; assembly: GCA_943368815.1. Classification (GTDB taxonomy): domain Bacteria; phylum Bacteroidota; class Bacteroidia; order Cytophagales; family Spirosomataceae; genus Emticicia. Next base: position 6,648 of record CALRLS020000230.1, on the reverse strand, counting down.
TCAAAAAGTTATTCTGACTGAAGATGACTGGCAAAAGTTCAAAACACTTTTTGAACAGGTATATCCGAGCTTCCTTAAAAACCTTCAGGATAAATACCAGGACCTTAGTCCGGCGGATACAAGACTACTCGTATTATTAAAACTCAACATTCGTTCTAAAGAAATGTCTTATATGTTAGGCGTTTCTATTGAATCACTCCGCAAAGCCCGTTATAGACTCCGCAAGAAATTAGAGAACCGTCAGGTTGACAACAACCTGCAGGAATTAATCGCCCAATTATAGCCATTTCAGGCAAAAAAATCATTTTGTCCACGCTTAATAAGTATTTTGTCCACGCCCCGGAATCGGATTTCTGATTCCCTACAGCCTCCTTTGTATCGTTGTTTGTCTCTCAAATCATAACAGCGATGAAGTTTTTCTTTAAAGACCTGACCGACCGTAAGTGGATAACCTTAATCGTTGTTATCGTATTATTTTTTGTGTTACTGGCATGGGTTATCTGGCTCTATTATAGTTACCAGATTCACCGCCTGGAAGCACCCTGACAGGCAAGCCGATGTTTTTAATCTTAACACTTTCCCATAGCTATGATGAAACACTTTTACCTGCTTATACTGATGTATTTGGTTCAGCTATCCAGTGGAGTAGCGCAGAATATTGATTTTGAAACATTCGGGAAAGGAGACAAGAAACTGAAACTGAGCGGAGGCTTAAGTGCCAATGCCGTCTATAACTCTGTTCAGGCTCCCAATATGCCCCCCTTGAGCTATTTCTTATCAGGTAATCTCAATTTTACTTACCGCAATTTTAATCTTCCTGTCAGCATCAATTACTCTAACCGGAAGTTTACTTATAGTCAGCCATTTTCCTTCAATTTTGTAACCTTTCGTCCATCTTATAAGTGGGCATCCGCCGAAATAGGTACTTGCTTTATGTCTTTTTCGCCCTATTCACTCAGCGGGCATCAGTTTCGGGGCGCAAGCCTCACCCTTACGCCTGACAAATGGAATGTTAATCTGATGTATGGACAATTGCTGCGGGCCAATGAAGGCAATCAGGTTGATGTACTGCCCACTTATGCCCGTATGGGTATGGGTGCCAAAGTAGCGTATCATACCGACAAATACCTGATTGGGGTTTCGTTCTTTAATGCGGAAGATAAGCCCAAATCATTGGCCAGTCTACCAGCTAACCTGCTACCATTGCCTAAGCAAAATTTAGTGCTGGGAATAGAGTTCAGCACTACGCTTTTTAAACTCCTCGAATTAGGAGGGAGCTATCATTCAAGCGCCATCAATCAGGATGTTTCGCAGACAACTACTGATAAAAGCCCACAGAAATCATTATCAGGTCTGGTTTTGGGCAATCCTGCTAATTTCAAATCCTATAGCAGTTATCAGGCAAGCCTCAATTTCAGATTCCCCAAAGCCAATGGCCTTCTGGGTCTGGAATACCAACGGGTAGACCCCGATTATGTCACTTTAGGCGGTTACTATTTTGTGAATGATTTTGAGAACTATACCCTGCGCTATACCCAGAGTTTCTGGAGCGGAAAAATCAATTTCATGAGCAATGCCGGGATTCAGCAGGATGATATTATGAGGCGCAACTCATCAAGCCAGAAACGATTTGTCGGCATGGCTAGCCTGACAGCCAATATAAGTGAACGCTTTAATGCGGCACTTAGCTTTTCTAATTTTACTTCTTACGCTTATATACGGACTGCCTTTGACGATATCCGCCGCATCAACCCATTTGAGCAACTGGATACGCTCAATTATCGCCAGATTAACCAAAACCTTTCGGCATCTGCCAGTTACACTTTATCAGCATCAGAACTCACGACACAACAGATTACCGCCAATGTTTCGTGGATGGAGTCGGCTAATAAGCAAGGCGGTGTTGTCAGAATAGGGCAGCAATCAGGCTTTGTCAATGCAGATTTGCTGTATTCACATCAGCATCTAAAAAAGAACAGAAGCATCGGTACGGGTCTTAACTGTAGTCTCAACAGCATTGGCGCACAAAAAAGTGTATCGGTCGGGCCGCTGTTCAATTTTCAACAGGGTTTCCTCAAAAACCAGTTGATTACCAACACCTCATTGTCTTATATCTATTCGAATGATTCATCATTCGATATTCAGTCAGGTGCGTTCAATATCCGGGGCAATGCCAATTATACCATCAACAAGAAAAACAGTTTGTCGGGCAATTTAGGCTTTACGAACGTGTCGGGGAGTGGATTTGCCAACCGTCACTATGTGTCATTTACTATTGGGTACATTAACAGGTTCTAAATTTTTGACCATGAACAAAAGAAATCTTATTGGCATATTTCTAATACTTCTTTTAGCGATGGAAGAGGGCAGGGCGCAGTTTTTCCCTGTTCAGGCTACATTCTACGGAAAACCACCATACCCTGTTACATTGCCTGATTATGCTAATCCGCAAGGGAAGGCACTTACGCTTAAAGTCTTGCTTCGCGACCTTACATTAGGCCCAACCCAGGTGTATTTCAGATTCAGGATTTCGAGCAACCGAATAAATTATACCAACCTGCCACGTCAGGGTGGGTATCCGGTATTTACATTGACACCCGGGGTAACTTCTACTTTTACACAGACCGATTTTGGTAGCTATTTTACAACCGGCAATCTCCCCGTTTCCCCATTTACCTATGCAGCTCCTCTACCCGAGGGTATTTATACTTTTTCAGTTGAGGTGATTGATGCCATCACTAACAAGGCGCTTTCGAGTGTAATACCAACACCCCCTATGTGGTTAGTGGTCAACGATCCGCCTATGCTGAACCTGCCATTGAATAATAGCAGTGTGAAAACAACAAATCCTCAGAATGTAATTTTTCAGTGGACACCCCGCCATCGACAGGCAAACACAGTTGAGTATGAGTTTACCCTTACAGAATTGTTGGTGCCTGATAGTTTTACAGGCAACATCCAGAATCTCTTCCTGTCACAACCTGCTTATTACCAGACTACTGTTTCAACTACTTCGTTTTTATATGGCCCGACCTTACCACCACTCATAGCCGGACGGCTGTATGGATTCAGGGTACGAGCCAAAGCCAAAGATGGCTTTGAAGAAGTCGGGCTTTTCAGAAACAATGGCTATAGCGAAATATTTACATTCAGATATGGAGAAGCCAACCGCGCGCCACGGCTGATTTCAGCCAGATGGGATTATGATGGAAAGGCGCTTTTAAACTGGGATGCCGTTGAACAACATACAGGCTTTGAGGTACAGGACGCTTCTTTGATTTCATTTCTTTTACCTTCGGTTTCCTTTACCTTTAACCGTAATTTACCACCGCTACTAAATATCGGTAATAACCGGTTCTCGACCAGATTAGGTCTTGAACAGAAATTATCACATAAACTCAGGGTAGGAGGTATCAGTTCAAATCCTACTAATCCGGTTTTATATTCTGATTACTTACAATTAGCACCCCTCAACTGGGCCAATGTCATCAAAGGAATCCGAAAAGACGATACCGATTATCTGGGGCTTTTGTCTGGGAAAAGCCGTCTGAAAAACCCAACGCCTCTTTTAACCAATTGCGATAAGCCAACTGTTAATCCAACCAACACAAAATCGAATCCGATTGCCTTGGGCGATACCTTATTTGCTGGTGGTACATTGGTAGAGGTCATATCAAATGAGTTTGCCAGGGCTAACATTAAAACACCTACCGGAGGACTTGCTTCTATCAAACTATATTACTCGGCAGATTTCAAAATCAATCAGTATAACGAGGTCATCGAGGGCTATCTGAGCAGTGATCCTACTAATCATCGTATTCCTTTAATCAACTCCAATAGTGGCAATACCGGAGAAGGGGAGGTTGTAAGCCCTGCTCTTAAACGCCTCGGTATTATTACCGATTCATTGAAAACACTGGCCAATCAGCGACACGATTATAGTATTGCCGCCCTGCAAACCGGAAAAATAGCGCAGGCAAATAGTACAATTCCTGAAATAGACGCTTTGCTTAGGCAGAAACTCATGAGCCTTAATGAAACGATTATTCTGTTAAACTCTTCAATAGCCCGTGCAAATACTACTGAATTTCAAAAACTTCAGAGTTTAAAAACAAAACTGACAGGCATGAAAACCGAAACCCAACAGAATCTGGATAACCTGGCACTGTTTGTTCTTTACTATAAAAATTATCCGTTGGCTCAGCTTCGTACTGTACTTCCTTATCTGTTTTTACCTTAATAGCCCTATAATAATGCTCAACTCTCTTAAAATATTTCGCATACAATGGCTCATAGGACTAATCATGAGTTTTTCAGTATTAAGGTTAATGGCCGAAGATAAGTCTCCGGCTAAGACTACACCTACTAATGCTCCGGCAGTTATTCATTCTAAAACCACGATGGCTTTAGAAAGTACACTCAATAATAGCATTCAGCTATCACAGCAAGAGGCTATCAGCCGGTTGCTTGCCCCTGAAAAAATAGCAATAGCCGCGCTATCGGCCGAAGCTACAGAAGCAAAGGCGCTATTTGATAAATTAGAACAGGAAAACAAGATATTGCCTGCCCTTAACAATAATAACCTGCAGAATCTACCAGTAGCCATTCCCTTAGGCAACAATACGGCTTGTTATCTCGCTATAAAAAAGGCCATTTTCCGTACTACTCATGTTGAATTAGAAGTATATGCAAGACTTACAATTGGTGACGAAGAACTCTATTTTGGCAGTAAAAATATCAGGTATGTGATGAACAACGGTTTTGCAGGTACTGCTAATTTGTCATTATTAGGTAATCAGGAAATTTCTAATGCCCAGTATTTACTGCAATTTACAGGAGGTACTGCCGCTGCAATGAATGTCAACACCACACACCTTAAAATTAATTGCGGCAATTTTGAGGGTCTGGTATTGAAAGGAAAAATCGAATTTAATAAAGATACTTTCGTAGCACTTGATAGCAAAGGGTATCCTGTGAGCACCGGCAGCACCGCTGTATCATCACCCATTGATTTTCAGGCTACCAATCTTAGCCAGCTATATATCCCGTTAAAAAACACCATCGCATTTACACTCAAAAAATCTCAGGCGGTGATGGGTTTTTTGCTAAAAGAAGTCTTTGTTGATTTAACTGAATTATCAACGCCGGCATCGCTTTCAACTTTATTTGGTACTTTCCTGAGCCCTAATACTCCTGATACCCGCAAACAATGGACAGGGCTTTATGCTGAGAAAACGGTAGTATATCTTCCCCTTTATTTTTATCCGGTTACCAATAAAGACCCTAACCCTGTTCGCCCCAGTTATGAATCAACTGTATTGGTCATGGACGCCTCAGGAATTTACATGACTTCAACAAAGAACAAGGTTGCCAGATGGGAAAAAATGGGAGGCTCACCTATGACCATCGACCTCATTAATTTTAAGCTGCAACGTAGTAACTACTCCTCTTTTTTACTCAATGGGAAAATAGGTGTGCTATTAGCCAAAAGCCCGTTCGCAAAAGAAGGTGATAAGTCTTACGATTTTGATAATCTGAGTCCTACAGAATATATCAGATACAAGGGTAATCTTGACGACAAATCTGAAAACTTTGCCCTGAAAATAGAGCCTCAGGAAAGTATGAATTTTATGGGGGCAAAATCCACGCTTCGCCCGGACTCTAAAGTTGAGTTCGGACAGGACAGTCCCAATTATCGCAGTTCAAGTGTCACAGTTGATTCTTTAGGCAACTCTAACGTTTCCGGAAACAATACGATACAAGCTGTTGACCCGAATGTTTCAGGTAAGCATACATTACAGGCAAGACTAATTTTCCCCAAGTTAAGTTTCCGATACATTATCGGTAAAGGCCTTGGTGGTAAACAGGTTACACACGACACTTCAAGTTCCAATACACAGAATTTACTCACCCTGGGAGTGATATTTGTTGAAAACGTCAGATTGGGTTACTCGTTTTTAAGCAAGAAACCTATTTTCAGTTTCACACGGATGGGTTACGAACAAATGGGAAAAATACCCGTTTTCAATAAAATAGGTTTTCGCCGGGTCACTGCAAAGTATGATGAAGACGAAAAAATGTGCGAAACACACTTTTCCTTTTATGCAAATCATGGTGTTACTTCTGATTCTACAGTAAGCCAAAAGCCGGATACCACATCTAAGATTATGGTATTGATTGATATAAACATCAATTTCTCTTTTGAAGTTACAGATGATACAGCAATGGCTTCATTTGATAGTTTCAGTTTGAGCAATATATACATTAAAGGGTCAGTTGCAGGTTTTAATGTTTCAGGCACATTGGATTTTCTGGTCGATGATCCGGAATACGGAACCGCCTGTGTAGGTAATTTAATGGCCGAATGTCAAATAAAAGGTGCTAATAAAATAACCACTTCAGAACAAAATCCGGCAAGAATTTCAATTAGCTGGATAATAGGAGCTTTGAAAGACCAAGGCAGTAAATATGGATATGCCTATTTTGATGGGATGTTTAGTTTTGGTGAAAGCGGACCACTCCTTGGCCCTGATGTAAGACTAAACGGATTTGGGTTTGGGGTAAGTATTAATATGATTCAATCTGGCGAGTCTGGCTCAAGGCACTCACTGACAGGTCGTAAATTCCTGCCTAAAAAGAAAGCAGGAG
>CALRLS020000229.1:0-8267 GCA_943368815.1 Cyanobium sp. NIES-981 | reverse complement strand
TTGCTACTTCAATAGACGAAGAGATTTTTAAAGCTTCCAGAATACACCCTTGGCATCAGGAGGGAAAACAAAACAAAGAATGGATTTTGTTAGACTATGTTGATGTGGTAGCACACGTTTTCAGAAAAGACCGCCGTAAATTCTACGATCTGGAATCATTATGGGGTGACGCAGAACTAACAGAAATTGCTGAAAGCATGGAACAAGAACCCCTAAAACAAATACTAATAGATTGATGTTTTAACATCGTTAACCTTTATAGTTTAAGCAATTTTATGTAAAGGTTTTCTTTTATTAATAATAATTGCGTTAAACTTTGAAAAAATAAAAACATGGCAGAAAACAGTAATGACTCTCCAAGAAAAAAGCCACAAAATAGTGGTGGAGGAGGTTTGCAGGGGTGGATTGTAGCGGCTATTATTATTACGATTGTGGGCTTTTTGCTTTATTCAAGACAAGCAACACTGACCGCAGTCAAGTACAAAGACCTTGAGCAAATGATTTTGCAGAAAGATGTACGAAGCGTAGCCGTAGTTGAAGGAAACAAAACAGTTGAAGTAACTCTCACCCGAGAAGCACTTTCAAAACCTGAATACAGAAAAGAATTAGGCAATAATCGTTTTATAATTGATGGTCCGCATCTGAAACTCGATGTGGTGTCTGTGGAGTCTTTTATGCGTGATTATACCGAGTTTATGAAATCTCCGCAAATTGACGGAAATTACAAGAATACTCTTTATCCTGAAAGTGTTGAACGCCAGGATATTTGGTCGATGGTTGTGCAATTGCTTCCTTTTATTGTTGTATTAGGATTGATGTATTTCCTGATGAGCCGTATGGCAGGTGGTGGCGGCCCCGGTGGTGCTATCTTCAACATCGGTAAATCAAGAGCTGCTTTATTTGATGCTGACAGTAAGGTGAAAATTAGCTTTGCTGATGTGGCAGGCCTTGAAGAAGCCAAAGAAGAATTACAGGAGATTGTTGATTTCCTGAAAACCCCTAAAAAATATACAGAATTGGGTGGTAAAATTCCGAAAGGAGCCCTATTGGTAGGTCCTCCGGGTACAGGTAAAACTCTTTTGGCAAAAGCCGTTGCCGGTGAAGCCAGCGTACCATTCTTCTCATTGTCTGGTTCTGATTTTGTAGAAATGTTTGTTGGGGTAGGTGCCGCACGTGTGCGTGACCTCTTTAAACAAGCCAAAGAAAAAGCGCCTTGTATTATCTTTATTGATGAGATTGATGCAGTAGGCCGTTCACGTGGGCGTGGCGCAATGCCGGGTGCTAACGATGAGCGTGAAAATACATTGAACTCGCTATTGGTTGAAATGGACGGATTCGGCTCTGATGCCGGTATTATTATTCTTGCAGCTACCAACCGCCCTGATGTACTGGATCCAGCTTTGATGCGTCCGGGTCGTTTTGATCGCCAGATAAGTGTCGATACACCGGATTTAATTGGACGTGAGGCTATCTTTAAGGTACACATAAGACCATTGAAACTATCTGACTCAATAGATATTAAAAAATTAGCTGCACAAACCCCGGGTTTTGCAGGAGCAGAAATAGCCAACGTTTGTAATGAAGCCGCTTTACTGGCAGCCAGACGCGGCAAGAAGGCCATTGATATGACTGACTTCCACGATGCCATTGACCGTGAGATTGGTGGATTGGAGAAGAAAAACAAACTGATTTCGCCTGAAGAGAAAGAAATCGTTGCTTATCATGAAGCGGGTCATGCTGTAGCAGGCTGGTTCCTGGAACATGCAAACCCATTGGTGAAAGTGAGTATCGTGCCTCGTGGTATAGCTGCATTAGGTTATGCACAATATTTGCCGAAAGAGCAGTATTTATACCGTACAGAGCAACTATTTGATGAGATGTGTATGACCCTTGGCGGTCGTGCAGCAGAAGACGTAGTGTTTGGTAAAATATCAACGGGTGCTTTGAGTGACCTTGAAAGAGTAACGAAAAGTGCTTATGGTATGACCACAGTATATGGCATGAACGAGCGCATCGGGAATGTATCTTTCTACGATTCTAAAGCGCAAGGCGAGTATTCGTTTACCAAACCGTATTCAGAAGAAACTGCCAGAATCATAGACGAAGAGGTAAAGAAACTGATTGAATCAGCTTATATCCGTACCCGTGCCCTGTTGGTTGAAAAACGTGAACAACTAGAGAAAATCGCGCAGGAATTATTGAAAAAGGAAATCATTTATCAGTCTGACCTTGTGGATATGATTGGTAAAAGACCTTTCGAAAAACTGACCAACTATCAGGAGTTTATGGATAGCGACAGCGATAATCATATTAAGGAAAAAGAAAAGGAGAAAGCGGAAGCTAAGGCGAAAGAGCAGGAAAATGATAAAAGTGAAAAGAAAGTAGAAGAGAAAGTTTAAAATACTCTTCGCCTGATTTGATATAATATAGTCTCCCTCTGTAGGAATATTCATTGAAGAAATGAAATCATGCGGAGGGAGATTTTTTATTTGGTGGTGTGGGTATACTTGAATCTGGTGGGCAAAAGAATTAGAAAACTGCCTCTAACTCTTCAGGTATTCATTTGGAACGTTCGGCATGGTATAATTAATGCCATAAGCTGCTTCAATCAGGAGAGATACTGTTTCTGCTATGACGATTTCATTTCTGTTCATTTGCGGAAGCAGACCCATCATGGCATAGCTGATAGGATTAACAGCCGGAATGAAGGTTTCCCATGGATAAGTTTTGCCCCAGATAAAGCCCTTTACAGCTATTTGTAGGTCGGCAGAATGAGAAAGAAGGAACGATAGTATTTCTGTAGAATGGTTAAGAATCTGGTTAACTGTATGGAAAACAGGTGTATGTCCGCCAAAACCGTTTTCATCAAGCCCTGCTCTGGCATTTATATCAGCACCTTTATTGACGAGCACCTTAGCACAGTCAAGGTGATTGAATTCAGCGCAGATATGCAGGAGCGTTGTATCATATAGGGGTGTAAATGCAGAACGAAGCGTATAGCGCCTGTTAATGGCTTCCGGATTATCATTTAAGGTTTGTTCAAGAGAGCTGGCATCATCAGATAATACAGCCAATAGTATCTTGTCTTCGAAAATCAGGCCGTAATCCACAAAAGCCTTTACACATTCTTTAAAGCGTGGACCTCTCAGGTATTCGCTGGTAAGCTCATAAATAAGCGGTTCATTCCGGAAGTGATCGTTCGGGCTGATGCCGTTTTCAAAACATTCTTTTATTCCTTCAACAGAATGTCCTTCTATATCACCTATCAGCTTATCAAGGTAATTCATCGGGTCAGGAGGTTTTCGGTTAAATTATTACAGCATAAGCCAGGGTTCTACCAATAAATCATTTTGGCAGAACCCTGACACGCCATTAATTTACGAAAGGAAGTCCGAAATAAAAAGGATTTTGAACGAATTAACTATAAAGTAAAAACGCAGTGTTTCTGTTTCCAGAAACACTATTCAGTGATTTTACAAAAAAGAAAGGATTATTTTACTTAATAAATCCAAGCGACAAGACAAGCGAGCGGTTAGAAACCTGTAATTTAGAAGGGCTGTTATTGGGGCCTATTTCATAATTTATCGAATTGCCCACAACCTCAAAACGGCCTTCAATGAAGAACCGATTAAACTCAAAGCCTATTCCGGCGCTAAGGCCTATGGCGGGATGGTTGAAAAGCTCTTTTTTGAAGTCTTTTACAGTATAGGTTCTTATGGCGCTTTCTAATTCGTCATTAAAATTGATTGGTAATTCGAACATTGGCCCGGCAAAGATTCGTCCTTGTCTGAATCGTATTCCTAAGAGTACGGGTATGTCAACCACCGAGTAAGTGGCATTTACACGCTTGAAGAGCTTGCCATCACTTTGAAGAATATCAAACTTTCCACCTTTGCGGTTATAAAATACCTCAGGCTGCAGATAGAATGAGCCACGGGTCATGCGTACGAAAAACCCTCCCAGATACCCAATCACCATTTCTTTATTAGACAAAAACTGGTCTTTGATAATACGGCCATTTTCGAGCAGGGGAGTACCGCTTGCTGTTACCCTTACCGCACTTATTTCTTTGGTAGTAAAAGAATTGAAACTCGCACCTCCTCTGATACCCCACTGAAAGCCCACATTGTTTCTGTTATACTCTTTAGTATAGTTCTGAGTAGTATCAGGCTGAGCCGTTTTCTTGCGCTTTTTTGATGGCTTCTCGTCGTTAATTACAAAGGGGGTAATTTTTACAGTATCTTTAGGAACCACCACTGTGTCTTTTTGCACCTGTGCCAATACTGAACCGGATGATACCAGACTCAATAATACTAATAATCGTAATTTCATAAATGATGAATAAGTAGTGTGATAATAAAATATAGGATTAGCGGGTTTATACCAGAAACAATTGTTGCAAAAATCAAGCCATACGGAAGGTTTATTTAGTACCTATAATAGCCACTGTAAATCTGACTACACATACAAGTTTCTGCTCTTCGTTCGTAATCCGGATGTCCCATATATGCGTGGTTCTGCCTAAATGTAATGCCAGAGCTTTGGCATATACCCAATGCCCACTACTAACAGAACGAATATGATTGGCATTAATTTCAAGACCTACTGCCTGTTGTTTGGTTGGGTCGTCAAGTGTCAGAAAAGAGGCAATACTACCCAGTGTTTCGGCCAGTGCCACCGAGGCCCCGCCATGTAATATGCCAAAAGGTTGAGTAGTACGATGGTCGACAGGCATACGGGCTGTTACATAATCTTCTCCGATTTCTACAAATTCTATCCCGAGGTGGTCGCTCATTGAATTTGTGCCAATGCTTTTTAAACTTTCTAAATCAAGATGCTTTTTAAACATAATATTCAAATTTTGAAGAACTGAGTTTTTTTATATCACGAAAAAGTACAATACTTCGTGCAAATTTTTTGTAAATTTGCCTATGTTTTCAATTGAAATCTAAAACTAAGTCTATGTTTTAGAAAATTCAATTTTTTATCTGATTAATCTAAAAATTACCGTTTTGTCGACAAAAACAATTTATCTGATTCGCCATGGGGAGACAGAGTTTAACCGCATGGGAATAGTTCAGGGAAGTGGGGTAGATTCTGACCTTAATGACATGGGTATTTCGCAGGCTCTTGCTTTTTTTGAAGCGTACCAACATTTGCCTTTCCAGAAAATTTATACATCAAAGCTCCGTCGCACTGTTCAGAGTGTACAGCATTTCATCAATTCGGGTATTTCTTACGAAAGTCTTGAAGGGTTGAACGAAATATGCTGGGGAGAGAAAGAAGGTAAAGCACCAAATTATCTCGAAGATGAATTTTATATGGATGTTTTGCAGCGATGGAAAAAAGGCGAAACGAATATTCCGGCTGCCGCAGGCGGTGAATCACCGGAAGAGGTAGCATCCAGACAAAAAACTGCGTTTGAGGTGATACTATCCCGTCCGGAAGAAGAACTGATATTGGTAGCCATGCATGGTCGTGCGATCAGGATTTTATTGACACATCTGCTGGACCTTCCGCTTTCGTCGATGGATAATTTTGAGCATAGCAACCTTTGCCTTTACAGACTTTCGTATTCTTACGAAACGCAGACTTTTTCTTTAGACGTAAATAATGATATAGCTCACCTGATGGTTTTAGCTGAATAGCCATACTTCCGTTTATAGAAGCATATTTCCATTGATGTAGAAAAATCGCATTCAGGAGCTTTTTGCTTTATTTTTATAATATTTGAAAAGCTATAAAGTTTTAAAATTCAACCTTTTTAAACGGGTTCGCTAAAGATTCTTTTAAAACAGAGCCATATTTCTGATGAATAAAAATAAAGTATATTGGATTTTACAGATAGTTGGGTGGTCTTTGTACTTCTTCAATGAGGTGTTTCTGTATAGTCTACAGGTAGGATACGCCAATTCGATGATTTATGAAGCCCTGATTAATATTGTCGTATCTGTTTTGCTGACACATATTTTCAGGGTAGTAGTGAAGAGATTCAATTGGGCAACACTTTATTTGCCACAACTGGCGCGCAGAGTAGGGATCAGTATATTCTTAATGACGCTTGTGCTGGTAGTGCTTAATGTACCATTAGATGTTAAATATTTTGGTGAACGGGTGAGTGAAAATTCTATTTATCTGATAGAGTATTTCTTTTCTTTGATTAAACCTATAGCGATGTGGGCGCTGATATATATGTTCTATAAGTATTCAGAAGAAAGACGTCAGCGTGCGCTTGAAGAAGTCAAACTTAAATCGTCTATCAAAGAGACAGAAGCCAAAGTATTAAGGGCGCAGATGAATCCCCACTTTATGTTCAATGCCCTTAACAGTATCAGAGCGCTGGTACTTGAAGACCCCACTCGTGCCCAACAGGGTATTACCCAATTATCAAATATTCTGAGAAGCTCCCTTTTAGCCGACAGGCGTAAAACAGTAGCCCTGAAAGAAGAATTGCGTACCATTGAAGATTATCTGGCGCTTGAGAAAGTACGTTATGAAGAACGCCTCCAGATGAAATGGGATATAGAACCTGATACCCAGAATATTCAGGTACCGCCGATGATGTTGCAGACATTGGTAGAGAATGCCATTAAGCATGGGGTACAGAAGGCCATCAACTGGGGATTTGTGGAAATCAATACGAGTATATCAGACCATAAACTATACATTAAAATACGAAATACCGGACAACTGCAAGGCACTGAATCAAAATCGGAAGCAGGCGGATTTGGATTGAAAAATACCTCCCAACGCCTGGATTTATTGTATGGAAGTGAGGCGTCGTTTAAAATATATCAGGAAGACAGCCTGACGGTTTGTGCCGAAATCATGATTCCGATTAGTGGCGGAGAATTACGAAGTTTAAGTTCTGAAGCCAAAAGTACCACGCCTGCCGTGGTAGCCAACTGATTTTATTCACCAATTAAATACTCATCGCACCGGCGACCCGGTCAAAATTTACGATGAAAGCACTTATTATAGATGATGAACGTTTAGCACGTAACGAATTGCGCCGTTTGTTAGAGAACTTTCCTAAAATTAACATAATAGGGGAGGCCGCTAATGCCGAAGAAGCCCTGAATATGATTGATGAACTACAACCTGATTTGTTGTTTCTGGATATTCAGATGCCCGGGAAAAACGGTTTTGAATTATTGGAAGCCATAGAAGGAAAAGTACCGGAGGTGATTTTTACAACTGCCTATGATGAATATGCGCTGAAAGCCTTTGAATTCAATGCACTGGACTATCTGCTTAAGCCGATTGATATGCCGCGTCTGGCAGAGGCCATTCAGCGTGTGGAAGAAGAACAGATGCATGAGGTAGAGCGCAAAGAGGGTATCAAATTGCTGGGTGAAAGTGATCAGGTATTTGTGAAGGACGGTGAAAAATGCTGGTTTGTAAAATTAGGCAAAGTGCGTTTGTTTGAATCAATGGGTAATTACGTTCGCCTGCATTTTGACGACCAGAAGCCTATGATTCTGAAGTCTTTGAATAGCCTTGAAGAACGCCTCGACCCTAAGATATATTTCAGAGCCAACCGTAAGCACATTATTAACCTGGCCTGGATTGATAAGATTGAGCCTTGGTTTTCGGGCGGTTTGCTGGTTACATTAAAGCATGCCGAAAAAATATCGAATTCAGAAAAAATAGAAATCTCCCGCCGTCAGGCTATCAAATTTAAGGATTTGATGAGTTTGTAAGAGCTTTAGTCTATGCAAAAAATATAAAATTAAATTTATATATAGCTATCTCATTTTTTGGGATAGCTTTTTTATTAAATTTACCTAGAGAGAAAAATAGATGCAGAAAATATTCAGACAGATTTCCCTATTTTAACCAGGACTTTTCTTAACATTTCCTGAGCAGCTTGTGGTGATATTATAATTCCCTCCAAACTTCCTGAAGCTATTGTTGAATTAAGAATAGAATTATAAAGCTCAGCTTTTTCGAGATTTGTTATTTGCTTTTTTTTTGCCATTATACTATAAAAGCCAGAATTTTAAAATTGACATGATACTACAAACTATATTGGATATAGCTTAAAGTATTTAGTTAAGTATAGTAAAGATATAAAAAATACATATAAAAACAAATAGTTAATTTTCGTTATTCACCTACTACTCTATTACAAATGTCCATTAAAATTGTACAAGATTTTTTTGTATTATACTTGTAAAAAAATAATTTATCATGTTCAGTGATTGGACTTTAACAAGAAAAGCCAAATTATCTTTTAAATACATGTATCTACACGGATTATTTAA
>CALRLS020000228.1:0-8269 GCA_943368815.1 Cyanobium sp. NIES-981 | reverse complement strand
CATTATTGATATTTTCGCTATCTGTGCTTTATACCTAGGTCATTAACAATAAATTTACCACACGGAGCATTCTGCAAAAAACTATTGATAAAATAGTATTACGGCTTAATTCAGGCAAATATCTAAATGGAGAAACAAAGCAAATTCTCCCTTGAAGATATTCCTGAGAATGTTTCATTAATGACTATCTCCCCAAACTAATGCATCTTCCTTAACCACCTCCTGTATTAATTGATGTCTTATTTTGATAATTCGTCTGTTTTATCAAAAATATTTGGCTTTGTTACTAATTTAAAATTATCTTTGTAACTAAGATAATTAGAAAATAAGATAAAATGAATGAAGACCAGATAAAAAGAGTAAGAAAACTGAACCAGCAGCACGCATATACATCTATTCAGATGCATGAAGCCGTTGCACGAAAAGCAGGGCTTTCAGGAACCGACCATAAATACCTGGGATTTTTGATAGAGAAAGGACAAATGACTGCGGGTGAACTCTCAAATTTAACGGGCCTGACGACAGGTGCTATTACGGGTTTAATAGACCGATTTGAAAAGAAAAATCTGGTGAAACGACAATTTGCCAAAGACGACAGAAGGAAGGTTATCATTGAACCCAATACTGAAAATATAATGGCACTTTTTGAACCACTTTACAGAGAATTCAGAAGCAAGTCTGAAGAACTTATTGCTTCATTTTCAAACGAGGAAATCAAAGTCATTGAAACCTACTTTTTGAAGGCCATCGAGCTAATGAACGGAATCACGAGTACTCTCAACAACAAAGCCGAATAAAATGAAAAATAGGAACTCATACATTCTTGATTTTCAGGAAATCGATAAAACGAAGCTTGCAATAGTTGGAGGTAAAGGGGCCAATCTGGGAGAACTTGCCAGAATTGATGGAATACAGGTACCTGATGGTTTTTCTATTTCTACAGAAGCTTTTAAAAGAATCATTGAGGAAACCCGATCGATTAGTGAATTGCTTAATCAGTTAAGGCTCCTAAATGTAGAAGACAGGAATAAAATTATTGAAACGAGTGCTGAGATTCGCAGAGCGATTGAAGAGACCGCAATTCCTCAGGAAATAGAAGAGGAGATTGCGGATTATCTTTCAAAGTTTGGCAAAAAAGATGCTTATGCGGTGCGCTCAAGCGCTACTGCTGAGGATTTACCAACAACTTCATTTGCAGGCCAGCAGGATAGTTATCTCAACATTATCGGAAAAGAGGCCATCCTGAAACACATCAGCAAATGTTGGGCATCGCTATTTACAGAGAGGGCAGTCATTTACCGTATCCAGAATGGCTTTGACCACCGTAAAGTCCAGCTGGCGGTGGTTGTTCAGCAGATGGTTTTCCCACAGGCCGCAGGTATTTTGTTTACTGCTGACCCCGTTACTGGTAATAGAAAGGTATTATCTATTGATGCCGGATTCGGATTGGGTGAGGCGATGGTATCAGGCCTGGTTAGTGCCGATAACTATAAAATACGTGAGGGCAGGATTATCAATAAACAAATATCTACCAAGAAAATCGGTATTTATGCCCTACCGGATGGTGGGATAAAAGAACAGGAAATTGCACCTGAAAGGCAAAATAAGCAAGTGCTGACCGATAGGCGGATTCTTGAACTTGAAAGTATAGGCAGAAAGATTGAAGCACATTTTGGCAGTCCGCAAGACATTGAATGGTGTCTGCTTAATAATGCTTTTTTTATTGTTCAGAGTCGGCCCATTACTACTTTATACCCGATTCCGGAGGCAAATGATGAGGAAAATCATGTCTACCTGTCAGTTGGTCATCAACAGATGATGACCGATGCTATGAAACCATTGGGCTTATCTGTCTGGCTTTTAACAACTCCTGCCACTATGCGTATAGCCGGTGGAAGATTGTTTGTTGATGTCACATCGATGCTAGCTTCGCCGTCAGGGAGGTTGACGATGATTGATACCCTGGGAAAATTCGATCCGCTCATAAAAGACGCACTTATAACAATCATAGACAGGGGAGATTTTATAAAATCAGTTGATGAAAAAGAAACAGGTACCAACAAAGGCGCAATGCCTGCGAATTATCAGACATTAAATGATTATGATTCTCCGGGCGGCGCGGCAAAAGTCGTTGCTGACCTAGTCGAAAGTAATCAAACATCGATAGAAACCTTAAAGCAAAACATCCAGACTAAATCAGGCTCCGATCTGTTCGATTTTATTCTGGAAGACACCCAGCAATTAAAGAAGACCGTACATGCTCCACAGAGTTTTGGTGTGATTATGACAGGTATGAATGCGGCATCATGGATTAATGAAAAAATGAACGAATGGTTGGGGGAGAAAAATGCAGCAGACACGCTTTCGCAATCCGTACCAAACAATGTCACTTCTGAGATGGGTCTGGCTCTATTAGATGTAGCAGATGTGATTCGTCCGTATCCGGTAATAATCAACTATTTGCATCAGGTCAAAGATGCTGATTTTTTAGACGAATTGCCTCAATTTGAAGGTGGAAAGGAAGTCCGGGTTGCTATCTCTGATTTCCTCAATAAATATGGTATGCGATGTGCAGGAGAAATTGATATTACAAAAAGCCGTTGGAACGAAAGACCTGCGACACTTATCCCGATGATTCTCGGTAATATCAAAAACTTTGAGTCCGGGGCCAGCAATCGGAAATTTGAGCAAGGGCGGCAGGAGGCTTTGAAAAAAGAGCAGGACTTATTAGAACGCCTGCAACACTTACCGGATGGTGTACAGAAAGCCGAAGAAACGAAACGAATGATTGACCTAATCAGGAATTGTGCAGGTTATCGTGAGTACCCCAAATACGGTATGATTAGTCGTTACTTCATTTACAAGCAGGCTTTAATGAGAGAAGCAGAAAAGCTTGTGCAAGCCGGGATTATCCAGGAAAAAGAAGATATTTACTATTTGAGCTTTCAAGAACTCCGTGCGGTTGTAGACAGGCACGAACTGGACTACCGGATTATCAACCAAAGAAAATCCGAATACAAAATCCATGAAAAACTGAGACCTCCACGTGTAATTACCTCTGATGGTGAAATCATTACAGGGGCTTACAAACGGGAAAATATACCGACTAATGCTATTGTAGGGCTTGCTGTTTCTACTGGAATTATTGAAGGACGGGCTCGTGTCATTTTAAATATGGAAGATGCTAATCTGGAAGAGGGAGATATATTAGTAACTGCCTTTACCGACCCAAGCTGGACACCATTGTTCGTTTCCATTAAAGGTCTGATTACCGAAGTTGGAGGATTAATGACTCACGGAGCAGTAATTGCCCGTGAATATGGTGTCCCTGCGGTGGTAGGAATAGAAAATGCTACCAGACTAATCGAAGACGGGCAGCGAATCCGGGTAAATGGAACAGACGGATATGTAGAAATCTTATAAACAGTTTCACTAAACAGGCTTATAAATATTCACTGAATTGTCTTCTATTTCTCAGGAAGCGTATTAGTCCGAACCCAGGTAGTTTACAGTTAAAAAATTATTACTATCAATCCTTATTTACATGCTTATCAGAAAGAGGGATTAGGCAAAAGCCTTTGCTTCATACAATCCATACATTTTTAATGCTGCACTTTATTCTTTTTTCTTACTAATTTTGTGCGCGACGCGTAATCCGGGATGTGGAGTCCGCGATGCATAATCCGGGACGCGTAGTCCGGGATGCCTAATTTGAAAAGCGTAGTCCGGCATCTCGTCTTATTCATTTTAAAATACCTGATATTTAAGTTAAGCCTGACAATCTTCATCAATGAAACAAAAATATATATACCTATTATTCTTTTTACTCTTTATTTCTAATGCGGTTCTGGCGCAACGAATTGCTATATTAGGAGCCATGCCTGAAGAAATTCAGTTATTAGAGTCGCAATTGACACAGGTCAAAACCAAAACTATTTTAGGTTTCCAGTTTAAAACCGGTAAACTAAACGGCAAAAAAATAGTATTGACAGAAACAGGTATCGGCAAAGTGAATGCCGCCATCGTAACAACCCTGATTATTAAGGAGTTTCACCCTAAATCAATCATTTTCACTGGCATTGCCGGGGCAATCAGCGAGGAACTTAATCAGGGAGATATAGTAATTGGCAATCGCTTAACCTATCATGATTACGGAAGGTTGACCAACGAAGGCCTAAGCACAAATGCCACAAGAAACCCCATCACCAAACAATTGAATCCACTCTATTTTTCTTCTGACTCTGTTCTGGTAGCATTGGCTTTAAGTGCAGCAAAAGAAGTGAACCTACAAAAAATGTCAGCAGAAGCCCCTAAACCGAACATAAGTGTCGGAACTATTGTTACAGGAGATACCTTTGTTACCTCAAGTACTGCGGTTGTGCATTTTCAGAAAACCTTAGAGGCAAGCGCTACAGAAATGGAAGGAGCGGCAGTAGCACAGGTCTGTTTTCAGCAAAATATTCCGTTTCTGATTATCAGAAGTATCAGTGATAAAGCCAACGAAAAAGCATCAGTAGATTTTCAGACATTCAAGAAGATTGCCTCGGATAATTCTGCGACGCTTGTAAAAGAAATACTCAAAGAACTGTAAACAACTACTAATTACCCATTGCATGACCTACGATTTTGACGAAATAATTGACCGCACACAAACTGACAGTGCAAAGTGGAAAAGATATGCGGGTAGAGATATTATACCTTTATGGGTGGCCGATATGGATTTTAAAGCTGCTCCTCCGATACTTGATGCCTTAGATAAAGTAACCAGAGAAGGAATTATTGGCTATTGGAATGTACCTGATGAACTTGTTGAAGTAACCCTTAAACGCTTAGAAGAAAAACATAACTGGAAAGTACCCAAAGAGTGGCTGGTATGGTTACCGGGCATGGTGCCGGGACTAACCCTCACTTGCATGTGCATAGGCGAAGATAATGACGAAGTAATAACGACTGTCCCGATTTATGGGCCATTCATGAAAGCCCCGATAGCCGCCGGAAAGAAACTGGTAAAGGTTAATCTGAAAGAAGAAAACAATCGGTGGACACTTGATTTTGAGGCTATTAAAGCGGCTATTACCCCCCGTACCAGGATATTTATGTTGTGTAATCCTTATAATCCGGGAGGTACGGTTTTTACAAGAGAAGAGTTACAGACATTGGCTGATATTTGCGTGGCAAACAATATTATGATTTGTGCCGACGAAATTCACTGCGATTTGATTTTAGATGAAACCAAAAAGCATGTTTCTATTGCTACGCTCAGTCCGGAAGCCGAAAAGCATACTGTAACACTATTGGCACCAAGTAAAACCTTTAATATCGCAGGTCTGGGTTGTTCATTTGCTGTTATTCCGGATGATGAATTGAGAGCGAAATATGCAAGTATGCGCTATATTCTGGAGCCGATGGTTTCTGCCTACGGCTATTATTCAGCCCTGGCAGCTTATAAGGACAGTGAGGAATGGCATCAGCAATTATTAGCTTATCTGCGCAAAAACCATGAGTATATTTTGAAGGAAATGAATGCATTCAAAGGCTTCAAAATGTTGCCATTGGAAGCCACTTACCTGGCATGGATAGATGTGCGTGAATCAGGTATTGAAAATCTGGCTCAGAAACTAGAAGATGCAGGGGTAGGTATTTCAGAAGGAGAAATGTTTTTTGATGGCAAAGGCTTTATCCGTCTTAATTTCGGCACACAAATGAGTTATCTGGTAGAGGCGGTGAGTAGAATGAAGAAGGTATTGGAGTTAAAGTAAGTAAATGTTTAATTAAACAATTAAGTGACAGACAATTGAGAATACTTGATAATTAGGTTCTCAATTGTCTTTGATAGCGTATCATTAATACGATAATTATTTGCTAGGCTCGAATTGCAATATTTCTGCCATTGCATTTTTTGCCAATGTCCAGTATTCCAACTCATCTACTGACAATAAATCCAGTCCTTTGTGAAGATAAACTACGGCATTTTTTACATCTGCTATATTTTTATAGCATAAACCCATCTTGATATATGCTATATTTCTATTCTTTTTACATTCGTTCGATTTAGATTCAAACGGGATAAAGGGTTTTAACGTAGAATAAGAAATACTTTTTTTATCATCATATCCTGCTGAATAGTATGGCTCCACGCATTGGGCTAATAAATTTGCCAACCAGTTTACATTTTTTGCATATACTTCATATGCTTTAGCAGCTTCCTCCCATGATTTTGCTTCATATAGGACATCTGCTTTATTTTTCATTGCTTCAACTGCTGCAATAGTTGGAACCCCGTATTTATTTATCTGCTCTAATTGAATTGAAATATCTAAAGGATCATCACTCTTTTTAGATGATTCTTTAGTCTGAGCAAATAATGAGATATGTGCACACAATAAAACAAATACAGTTACGAATTTTTTCATAATAATTATAGTGATTAAGGATTAGAAATCTCAATTTATAATTTAGTATTACTTCAGAAAAAGTCCCGCTAATATAAATATTTCAATCAAATAGTTACTAAAAAAATATAGAATAATGCGTTTTCAATTTTTCTGGACTATAATTATGTCAAATTTGAAAATCAATTAAATGCCTTAAAATTAATACTTATAATTTAAGCACCAATCCACATGCACGAAATTGAACCTTTCTATAACTGGCAAAGATATTATCAGGCAGAGGATGACAAGAAGTCGCCTTTCTACGGCCGCACTTATGGGATAGAATATGAGGATACCATCTACGGTTATTATATCGACCCTAATTGGGACTATATAGGCTCAGAAACATTATATTGTAAGCTCCTGATAGTAGATTATGACTTACGCTATGCAGTGATTGAACTGTTTGGCGAATGGAATGATACACTACATAACGATATTATGTTTCTGAAAAGAAAAGTTGTAGACCTCCTTAACAAACAAGGCATTAATCAATACATACTTATCGGTGAAAACATTTTTCAGTTTCACGGAGGAGACGAAGATTATTATGAAGAATGGTTTGAAGACGTAGAAGACGGCTGGATAGCTGCCATAAATTTCAGGAATTTTGTTTTAGAAGAATTTAAACGCTATCGACTTGATTCTTATATCAATTTCGGTGGCACCCTACAAATGATAGATAACTGGCGAACGCTGAAACCTGCCATTTTTTATGAAATAGTGAAGGGGTTGATTATGAGGAGATTGACATAATAGAAACGGGGTCGAAATTCGACCCCGTTTCTATTATGTCTTTTACTTCATCAATTTCCTATCCTTCAACCAGTCCTCCATCCGTGCAGCCCAGGTTTCTACGGGACCTCTGCCTTTTTTCTTCAGGCCGTACCCATGTCCGCCCTTTTCATAGATATGCATTTCCACAGGTACTTTGTTTTTCTTACATGCCAGAAAATATGCAATACTATTTTCAGGTTGTACCCCATCATCAGTTGTACTAACCAGAAATGTAGGTGGTGTATCTTTAGTTACCTGTTTATCATTTGAATACAATTCAATTTTATCAACCGAAGGATTCTTTCCTATCAGATTATCTCTTGAACCAAAATGCGTAAATCTATCATTAAATGTGATAACCGGATAAATCAATAAAGAAAAATCAGGTCTTACACTTATTGCCGGGTCGGTAATCTCCCCTACTTGCGTATTAAAATGGGTAGAAGCTGTAGATGCTAAATGTCCACCTGCCGAAAAGCCCATAATCCCTACTTTATCAGGTGAAACACCATACTTTGCAGCATTTTTACGTACAATTCTGATAGCCTGTTGTGCATCCTGCAAAGGTCTGATTTCGTCGTTATCAAACAATTCTTCCTGAGGTAGACGATACTTCAATACAAAAACGGTCATTCCTCTTTCATTAAACCATTTGGCAATATCATAGCCCTCATGGTCAATGGCTAAAATACCATAACCCCCACCCGGACAGATAATCACTGTGGCATCAGAAGTTTTTTTCTTTGCCGGATAAACAATCAGCGTCGGTTGGGTTACATCCTTTACACGTGTAATACCATCGGTAGTTTTAGAATCCTCAGGTACTTGCTTTCCGTTCGACCCCGGTGTAGTACCTGTATAAAGTAAAATAGTTTCGTTTTGGGCAAAGAGATCAGACATAAGCGTCATGGTGAATAGCATTAAAAACAATTTTTTCATTGAGCTTTTCTTTTAAGAGGGTGTAATATAAATGGTTATTTTACAAAGTTGAAAAAAAATATTGTTTCTGGCACTTTTCAACTAATATTGTATAGCTATTTCTTTTCAATATGCTGCCT
>CALRLS020000227.1:0-8278 GCA_943368815.1 Cyanobium sp. NIES-981 | reverse complement strand
ATATACTTTTTCCAGTTTATATGAAAAAAGGTATCACACAAACAATTTAGGTACACTTCTTTTTCTCCTTTAGCATTAATACTAACAGTGTATTGTCGTTTATAACGTTTTAAATCAATGAAATAATCTACATCCCATAGATGATAATAAGGATACTTTGCCTTGTATTGATTATATCTTTTTCGCTGTTGAGTATTATATTCGCTTATGCAGGCTTTTAATACCTTTTCAATCTTGTCCAAATCACTATTAACTAATTCAGCTTTTCTTCCATCTTCAAATACCCATTTTGTAGTTGAATCATAAGGAATAATTGCTATCCTTGATGTATCAATTAAGGTTTTTCCTACTATTTCTTCTTTAGCAATTTGAGTACAGCTAAATGTATAAAAACTAATGAATGTAATTAATAGGTATTTCATAATATTTGTCATTTAGTTTATTGAACTTAATTCGCAATCGCTTTATTGGAAAAACGAATAGAAAAATTAAAACCTCAGCCAATTTCTGAAATAAAAAGATACGTTTCCCCTATATTTGCATAAAAAACTACTCTATAGAATTGAATATGAACTACGATGTAATTGTTATTGGTGGAGGAATTGTCGGGCTGGCTACTGCTTTGAAAATCAAAGAGGGGAATCCGGCATTGAAACTATTGATTATAGAAAAAGAAGATAAGGTTGCCAAACACCAGACAGGGCATAATAGTGGGGTTATTCATTCGGGCCTGTATTATAAACCGGGTAGTTTAAAAGCAACTAATTGTATCAGAGGGTATGAAATGTTACTTGATTTCTGTGAAAAAGAAGAAGTAAAGTATGATTTATGCGGCAAGATAGTAGTAGCAACCCGTCCGGAACAGATTTCTATTTTGGACGGTCTCTACGAGAGAGGTGCGCAAAATGGCCTGGATGGTTTTAAGATGCTCAATGCAGAGCAGTTAAAAGAATATGAGCCGCATGTAAACGGATTGAAAGGATTTTTCGTACCCCAAACCGGAATCATTGACTATACCGAAGTTTGTGAAAAATATTTGAAGAAAACTCAGGAATTGGGAGGAGAAATAGTTTTCGGAGAAAAAGTAGAAAGCATCACTGATAAAGGCAATACCTCAATAGTCAATACTAGTAAAGGGGCTTATGAAACCAAACTGGTAGTAAACTGCGCAGGGCTGTATTCAGATAAGGTAGGCCAAATGACTGACGAGAGAGCAAATAAGCTAAGAATCACACCTTTCAGAGGGGAGTATTTTGAGATAAAACCTGAAAAACAATATCTGGTTAAAAACCTTATCTACCCTGTACCTGACCCTAATTTCCCTTTCTTGGGTGTGCATTTTACCCGAATGATACATGGTGGAGTAGAGGCCGGGCCGAATGCCGTTTTAGCATTCCGTCGTGAAGGGTATAAGAAACTGGATATTCATTTGGGCGAATTATTTGAGACCCTTACCTGGAGAGGTTTCCGGAAAGTGGCAGCCAAATACTGGCGCACGGGCTTAGGCGAAATGTATCGTTCGTTCTCTAAAAGCGCCTTTACCAAAGCACTGCAGGAATTAATCCCTGAAATTCAAGAAGATGACCTGATTCCGGGTGGAGCAGGCGTAAGAGCTCAGGCTTGTGATTATGATGGTGGGCTATTAGATGATTTTGCCATCTTCGAAAACGAGCGGGCTGTAAATGTATGCAATGCGCCTTCCCCTGCCGCCACATCTTCATTATCTATTGGGCAGACTGTTAGTGAGTTGGTTTTGAAGCGGTTTTGAGAACAATGTCTTTATATAGTATGTATAATCAAAATTGCGGATAAAAATTCGCGAACGTAGACAGGGCATTGCCCTGTCTCTACCCAATTGTGCATTCCTTAAATCGTTTATTTCTTGAATCTCAATAAATTCCTACTAGTACCCCTATATCCCAATTCTCCCCTTTTAATCTTTCTCAACAGAAAAATCACTCCTTTTCCAACCATTTTTTTAAAATAAGTATCTATAGTATTGAAAAGGGTACTGAGCCTCAGTCAAAACGATTGTTTACGTCAGGGGAAAAACATTCTCGTTTGTTTATTCCCTTGACCGACTGAGTATCAAAAGCTTATATCAGGAATAGAATTTGTCAGGAATTCAAATAAAAATTAAGGATTCGGTGGTATGAAAAAATTAGTTGTTTTATTGATGGCAGGTATGGTTTACCTGACATCATGCGAAAGTGAAGAAATAGGTGCTCCTAGCGCTTCTTTTGATGCTTTAAGAGCGTCAAGTTTATTAGGGCAATGGAAATTCAAGAGCTATTCGGATGGGAAGGCATCTAAATATGATGTGTCTTTAGAATTTAAGAATGAAGAAAACAAGCTAACTATCAACGGTAGAAGTTCGGTGAATTTTTATTTTGCTGAAACACAAGTTGATGAAGGGAAAAAAACAATCAGAATTCCCTCATTAGGTAGTACTAAAATAGCAGGTACTCCCGAAGCGAATGCTTTTGAAATGACCTATTATGAAAGCCTGCGAAATGTAGAAAGATATGATTTCAAAGATAAAAACACTTTGGTAATTTATCTTTCGAACCCGGCAAACGAAGCCTTATATTTTGAGAAAAAATAATACAATTCTATAACCAGATTTATTAAACCAACCAAGTATGAAAACGCTTAAAATTGCATTGCTGGCGGCTGTATGTTCTTTAGCAGCGGCAAGTTGTGATAATAAAAACACCATAGACCCTGATACTGCAGCAGCAAATAATGAGTTAAAGGCAATACCTGCAGCATTCTCTGACCAGACAAGCGAGTTTGCTTTTGATTTCTGGAAAAAACATAATGCCATAGAAGAAGCTGATAAAAGCTACTTCGTTTCCCCACTAAGTCTACACATTGCATTAGGAATGTTACTCAACGGGTCAGATAAACAAACAAAAGATGAAATTCAGAAAGTACTCAGAGTTTCGTCCGATTTGTCGGCCACTAATGGTATCTATAAAGATTTAATAGATAATCTGCCTTTGAGTGACCCTAAAGTAAAAAACACCATCGCCAACTCTGTGTGGTATCGTAACGATTTCAAGGTAGAGCAATCGTATCTTGATAATCTGAAAACCTATTTTAATGCTGGTGTCTTCGGAGAAAATTTTGATGATAAGGCCACAGTAGGGAAAATTAACAATTGGGCCAGCGACAATACCAACGGTAAAATCAAAAAAGTACTGGATGAAATCAAATCCGATCAGGTATTATTTCTGATGAATGCTCTGTATTTCAAGGGAGATTGGAAAACACAGTTTAAAGCTGCAGATACAAGAGACGAGAATTTCACAGGTACAAAAGGTGTGAAAAGTGTGAAAATGATGAATATGACCGAAAATGTGAAATATGCCAAACGTAATAATTATCAGGCAGTAGAATTACCTTATGGGGATGGTAACTATGTAATGACTGTGATTCTGCCTGATAAATCGACAGATGCTACTTTAGACGGCTTGTCTACAACCGAATGGCAGCAATTGAACGGAGCATTAAATGAACAAAAAGTAATAGTGGGTTTACCAAAATTCACTTTGGAATATGAAGCCGATTTGAAAAAGGTTTTATCAGAAATGGGAATGAAAGCCGCTTTTACCGATGGCGCTGATTTATCAAAAATTGCAAGCCCTGCAGGAAGATTAAAAGTAGGTATGGTTAAACAAAACACCTATGTGGGTATCGACGAGAAGGGTACAGAGGCAGCGGCCGTAACAACAATAGGTGTAGTGCTTACGTCTGTTCCTGTTTATCCACAGTTTATTTGTAATCGTCCTTTTTTGTTTGTTATCAGCGAAAAACAATCAAATACTATTCTGTTTACAGGCAAAATATCGAACCTTTAATAGGCTGAACGTATGAAAAATCTTTTAGCGCTTGGTTTCTGTATGATGTTTTTTCTGGCTTGTCAAAAAGAAAGCATCGACGTATCTCCGGTAAGTGATATTGATAATTTACCAACCATAGAAACTATCACTAACAAAGATGGGTACCTGATGAGGGTAAATGCAGACCTGACAGTCATTGTAGTGCAGAGCGAGATGGATCCCTTGTCTTGCGCCGCACAACCTTCGCACCGATTTACAGTAGCTAATCTGCCAGCCGAACTGAAAGGTAAACACGAGACAAAGATTGTATTTAGTGGCGAGGTGAAACAATTCGACCAGACACAGTTGATTCTCTATGCAGGAATGCCATTAAAGCTGACCAAGATAAAATTGAAATAAACAATACCGGGTGCCATGTCGTATACAGATGCTAATCTCAACGCATGGCACTTTTCTATTCCTTATACCTACTGTAAACTATGAAAAACAACTACTTCAAATGTCTTGTGGTGATATTGTGCTTTGGTATCACTATAGGCAATATCTCCTGCACTGACGAGTGCGAGACAACCCGCACCTACCGCACTACCGTACCAAAGATAGTAACGGTAAATGAGATACGAAACGGAATTGAGCCTCAGGGACCACAGGAACTAATCAATCTGGGCAAAATCTATGTGAAAGATAATTATATCTTTATCAATGAACTAAAGAAGGGCCTGCATATCATTGATAATTCTAATCCGCAAAAACCTGTAAATATTGCCTTTCTAAAAATACCCGGCGTAATTGATATGGCTGTAAAGGATAATATACTGTATACCGATAGTTATATGGATATTCTGACTTTTGATATTGCAGATCCTAAAGCAATTAAACTGACAGGCAGGGTGAAAGATGTATTTAATTATGGTACCGCAGATGGTGTTACCTGGTATTATAATGTGCAAAATCAGAGTGTAAATGACTATGATGTAAAAATTATAACAGATAAAGTTCGTACCAGTTGCGGTTACGAAATAGTTAATCCGCAGCCTATCTATTATGATCTTTCAAATAATTTTTATTCCGGTTCTAAAGGCCCTACGGGTCCGTCTGCTAGTGGTACAGGTCAGGGCGGTTCAATGGCAAGATTTACCATTTATGATGATTTCCTTTACACCGTTTCGCAGAACGATTTGATTCTTTTCAATATCAAGACCTTAACACAGCCTGTGCAGGAGAATAAAATTAACCTGGGTTGGGGTATCGAAACCATCTTCCCATATAAAGACAAATTATTTATAGGATCTACTACGGGCATGTATATTTTCGATAATAAAAACCCGGCCAAACCTGAACGTATGTCTATGTTTGAGCATGCCCGTGCCTGTGACCCTGTGGTAGTGGCCAACGATATTGCCTATGTAACTCTGCGTACGGGTTTATGCGGGGTAGCGCCTAATCGTTTAGATGTAATAGATGTAACGAATCTTTCTTATCCCAGACTTCTCAAAACTTATGAAATGCAGAATCCTGCCGGTTTAGGCATAGATTTTCCGAATCTTTTTATCTGCGAGGGGCAGTATGGTCTGAAATCTTTTGATGCCAGCAATGCTATGAGTATAAAATTGCAACAACATCTGGATAAAATAAACGCCTTTGATGTGATTCCCTTAGGAGGAAAACATTTATTAATGGTTGGTAAAGACGGCTTATACCAATACGATACTTCAAATCCTAAAGATATGAAGCTATTGAGTGTAATTCCTGTAAAAAAAGAATCCTAAGCCCTAATCTAAAAGCATTATGAAAAATTATATATCTAAACTCAGCCTGATTTTCGTGCTGGTATTATTGTGTAGTTATGCAGTAAAAGCACAGGAAGAGAAAGAACGTTTCTTTCATAAATACAAATTTGTAAATATGACCGAATTCGGTGCTTTATTCGGTAGAATAAAGTTTCAGACTTATAATTACGGATGGTATCCTTATCCCACTTCCTATCCTACGCAATATCAGCTAAGCAATAGACTCAATGTATCAATGCAAACCTTCAATGGCTTATACATTGACAAGAAAACCGCGGTTGGTCTTACTGTAGGTGTAGATGGCTATGGTGAAACTATACTAATGCCACTGGCATTGGGCTTGCGAAGAAGCATCGTGCAGAAAAAAGAAGGAGGGAGCAGTTTAATGGGTGGTCTTGACGTGGGATATGCAACAAGCTGGCTGAACGAAGACAATTCAGGCTTTAATACCAAAGGAGGCTTATTAATATGCCCTACAATAGGTTACAGGCTCCCGATGCGAAATGGTTCTGCCTGGTTGATTAATATAGGCTACCGATTCCAGCGGGCAGAATATGAACAGGAGCGTAGCGGAGATATATTCTGGAGCGAATCGAACGAAATCAGAAAGTATAAGAGAATGGTATTGCGGTTGGGGGTTGAGTTTTAAAATACTTAGTTCAAAAAATGATATAAGATTAAGTAATATTAAGGGTACATTTTTTAGCGGTAGAAATTAAGAGATTTCTACCGCTTTTTGTTGTGTGCCCAGCATGGGTAATAACTATGTGGTGTAAGTCCACTATGAGCTTGGTAGTAGGAATCATTAGCTGAGGGCAAGGGTGTCCATTGCGAAATGGAATCTGAAAGAAGCCTTAGGCAAAGTCTCGGCCTGACGAACAGAAACTACATGAGGCTTACTAAAGACGGACGAGTTTGCAACACAAAACGAAGTCCAATACTACCCGAATCTTTAGGAGTAGATGTAGCAGGTATATGAGATGAAAGTTATTACCCTTACCTGGGGAGGTCTCTGACACAGTTGCAGATATTTTAGAAGCAACAACCCTTGTAGAGATATAAGATTAATGTCAGAGAAGTCAGCAGAGGTCATAGTACTTCAAATTTTTTTGAGGGAAGGACTGAACGTAAAGAGTCTATAAATTTTGTTTTACTCATGGAAGAGCTAAGAACGCAGCCAACCTTATTAACAAATCAGAACTACCGGCATGAAGTAGGGGTGGAACCCCGAGGTATTTCAGGAGAGCGGAGCTATTCCAAGGCGGAAACAGAGGGAAGAGACGAGTTGAATTCTTATTCAAAACTTAGTAACTTTACGAACCGCCCTATGCCGAACGGCACGTAGGGTGGTGTGAGAGGACAGTAGGTGAAATAATCACCTACTTCCTACTCGATTATTAAGATTTAATTTTGAGTTACGAGAAATGGTATATTTACAATCTATCAAAATCTAATTAAACAGATAACGGTTTACGAGGGAATGAGGATAAGAATAGTGAACTAGAAAGGTTTCAAAAAAGTAAATTTGGAGATGCTTGGTATAAAATAATTGAGTGGTAGGAAATTAAAGAGACTTTTGAGGTGAAAACACCTGGTATTTACATAGGGGATAAGTTCCAGTTATTCTTATTTGATTCTGAAAATAATATTATTCCTATAGCTACTCGGGATACTAAAGCCATTGAAAATTTACATTTAATAGAAGTTGGTGATTTATGGCAGAGGTTAAATTATCTGATTTAGAGAGTATATGGGAAGAAGGAACCCCATCGCTAATTTCATTAATACATAAGGATATTAAAAAGCTTTTTTGTCATAAAATAGTTGCAGGTTAGGATTTGCAATCTTTGACTTTCGAGTAGCGAATTCGTAATGCTGTTAAGCAATTGAAAAAAGTCTATTTTTTACTCAATACAAATAAAAGTATAAATAATGCTCAAAAAACTACCCATAATAGCCATTTCCCTCGCAATACTATGGGGTTATGCGGAGGCAAGGCTTATTTCTCCTGCTAGTAATCAGTTAGAAGGAGCTGTCAATAGTTTTGTCTTAAAAACAGCATCAGTCACCACTAAAACTGTCTGGGGACATGATACTGAAACCAGGAATCTTGCAAGCTCTGAAAATCACAATGTAGCCGATAATGTCGTACTTGATAGTACGGTTTATAGAAGAGATACAATCAGCAAGCCCTTGTCTCCAATACTTAAAGCAGTTCATAACAGACTAAATGCAGGAGGCATTAAATTTGTTGAGCAAGGAGATTCTATCAAATATTTATCAAAGGATGGAGATGAAATTGCCAGAATTCAAGATGGTGCCTTTACTGTTTCTAAAGAAAGAGGTAAAATACCCGACCCAGGCACTTATTTAGACACTTCATATATTAATAATCATATAAAGAGGTTTAAACAGGAAGGCGCAGGGTTTATTGTTGTAAAAAGTTGGATAGAAGGAGGGAATCCTATATTCATATCTCTTCCACTCAGAAAATTTGTTGGCGTACGATCAGAAATGGATACAATCATATTTAAGTATAAAACAAATTGCAACGACTGGACTATATTAAGAGATGAGTTAAATCTAGGAGCTGGTACAAATCTAACAAATGAGGAAATTTTTTACATTAAAATTAGTGGAGAT
>CALRLS020000226.1:0-8301 GCA_943368815.1 Cyanobium sp. NIES-981 | reverse complement strand
GGGGAAATGCACAAGATGTAGATGTAACAGGGAAAGTTACCTCTACTGAAGATGGTAGTCCACTACCGGGAGTTTCAATTACAGTAAAGGGTACAACAAGAGGTACAACTACGAATGTAGACGGAATGTACAAAATCAGTGTTCCGGCTAACAGTATTCTTCAGGCCACTTTCATTGGCTTTACTACCTTAGAGCAAACAGTGGGCAGCCGCAGTATCGTCGATTTTGCGCTTGTTCCTGCTACTCAAACACTAAACGAAGTGGTTGTTACCGGTTTCGGATCACAAATCAAACGTGATTTAACAGGTAATATCGTTAAAATTAAAGGAAGCGATGTAGCAGATATGCCTGTTACTACTTTTGAGCAGAGTATTCAGGGTAAAGCTGCCGGTGTGCAGATTAACCAGGGTACAGGTAAACTTGCCCAGGGTATTCAGATTCGTGTGCGCGGTCAGTCATCGGTATCGGCCTCTAATGAGCCTTTATATGTAATAGACGGTATACCTATGACAACAGCTAACCTTGCAATTGAAGGAGGCTCTACTAACCCGTTAGTAGATATAAACCCACAGGATATTGAGTCTATTGAGATTCTGAAAGATGCCTCTGCAGGTGCAATCTATGGTGCACGTGCTGCCAACGGTGTGGTGCTGATTACCACTAAAAAAGGGAAAAGCGGCAAAACCAATGTTACTTTTGGTATGCAATATGGTAAAAGCAAAGCAACCAATGTATTGCAGTTTTTGAATACAAAACAATACATGGACTTTTATCGTCAGGCTGCGGCTAACTCTGATAAAATTGACGGATATGATGCAGCTGACCCTGACTCATATACTTCATATATGGAGAGTTTCTTTGTAACACAAAGTTTAGGAACTTTGGGTACAGCAAAGCAGGTTGATACCAAATGGTCAGACCTTGCGTATCAGGATGCTCCTTCGCAGCAATACGATTTGAGTGTCAGCGGTGGCACGGACAAAACTACTATATACGTATCAGGCCAGTTTTTAGACCAACAAGGTATTCTTGCCGGTAACGCATTTGATCGTATGGCTGGACGTCTGAATCTTACGCACAAGGTTTCTGATCGCTTTACTGTAGGTATGAACATGGGGCTTACCCGTTCATTTAATCAGCGTGTATCCGGTGACCGTCAATTTGACAACCCTCAACAGTTGGTGGCACTTCCACCAATGACTCCGGCAATCGACCCTGAAACAAACTTACCGGTTGGTATGCCTCCGGGAGATATCAATATTCCTGTTTACTATAACGCCTTGATTAACATTGGTAATGCTTATTACAATACTACTGTACATCGCAATATCGGTACCGCATTTGGAGAATATACTTTCTTCAAGGGTCTTAGATTCCGTTCTGAAGTAGCTGTTGATTTATTAAACCAACAAGAAGAGCAATATTACAATAGCAAAACGCGACGCAACTTCGGTGCAGAATTTGGTTATGGATATAACCGCTTTGTGAGAGTAGAAAACTACAACACCAATAATTATTTTGTATATGACAATACTATAGGCGTACACTCTTTTGACGCTACAGTTGGTATGTCATTTCAGAACTCACTTACAAAATCTTTAGTAGCTGAAGGTAGAGACTTTCCATCGGATGCTTACCGCATGCTAATAAGTGCTGCTACTAAATCAAATGCAAGTTCAACAGAAACACGTTCTAATTTCCTTTCTTACTTTGCACGTTTAAACTATAAGTTTAACGAAAAATACCTATTAGGTTTAAGTGCACGTTCGGATGCATCTTCGCGCTTCGGTAAAGACAATCGTTATGGTTTCTTCCCTGCAGTATCGGCTGGTTGGATTCTGTCAGAAGAAAACTTCCTGAAAAACATAGACATCATCAGCTTCCTGAAATTGCGGGCAAGCTGGGGCTTAACAGGTAATGCTGAAATTCCAAATGCAGCTCACTTAGGGTTGTTTTCTGGTGATGTCAAATACGCAGGAGCTCCGGGTCAACGCCCTTCACAATTAGCTAACCCTGGTTTGAAATGGGAAACGACTAAACAGATAGATATTGGTTTGGATTTTGGTTTATTAAAGAACAGAATCAATGGTGAAATTGATTATTACGAAAAAAATACAACAGGTCTATTATTGAACGTAAATGTGCCAGGTACTTCAGGTTTTGCAACACAATTCAGAAACACTGGTTCATTAAGCAACAAAGGATTTGAGTTTGTGTTAAATACTGATAATGTTGTAGGCCAGTTTAAATGGAAAACCAGCTTAAATGCCTCAACTAACACTAATAAAATCAACAACCTGCAAGGCCAGGTAATTGAGGGTGGTTTAAGTAACATGAGCCGTGCAGTAGAAGGCCAGCCACTAGGTGTATTCTATACAGTAGAGTATGCAGGTGTAGATCCTGCAAATGGTGATGCATTGTTCTATAAAAATACAAAAAATGCTGACGGTTCATTAAGCAGAGAAACAACTAAGACTTATTCTCAGGCGCAACGTGTGGTGGTAGGCAGCCCTCTCCCTAAATGGATTGCTGGTCTTACTAATACTTTCAGCTATAAGGGTGTTGAGCTAAGTGTATTCTTCAATGGCGTGTTTGGCAACAAATTGAACTTCTATGGTGTAGGTCGTTTCTCTTCTGCTAATGGTCGTTATGAAGATAACCAGACTGTAAACCAGTTAGATGCCTGGACTCCGCAAAATACAGATACCAAAGTACCACAGGCACGTTTATTCTTTAATAATGGTGCACAGGCTTCTAGCCGCTTCATTGAAGATGGTTCATTTGTTCGTCTGCGTAACGTAACGCTTGCTTATAACCTTCCAAAAGCGCTTGTAAATAAAGTAAAATTAAATAATGTAAGATTGTACGTAAGCGGACAAAACTTATTAACCTTTACCAAGTATTCTGGTTGGGATCCTGAAGTAAATGCAGATGATGTGGTATCTAATATTGCTCAGGGCTATGACTTTTATACTACGCCACAAGCAAGAACAATTATGGGTGGCTTAAATATTAGTTTCTAATTTCGTTATGACTTAGAAAGCATTATTTTTTTTATTATTTAAAGCAATCAGAAAAATGAATAAAAACATAAAAAATTGGCTATTCGTTGGTGCTATTATGGCATTTATGACGAGTTGCGATAATCAGTTAGATATAAAACCAACAGCATCTATTGATGAATCGGAAGCTCTTGCGAACTCGCAGGCTGTAGAAGTAACGCTTATTGGTGCTTATGACGCATTAAGTAGCGGCAACCTTTATGGTGGCGCTATCCAATACTCAGGTGATTTATTAGGAGATGAATCTGAGGTAAGGTTTGCAGGAACCTTTGTAACACTAGATGAATTGTGGCGTAAAACTTTTACTACTACTAATACTCAGACGCAGGCAACGTGGTTATCAGGTTATAACACTATCAACATTGCCAATAACGTGTTATCAGCACTTGATAAAGTTGATGCAGACAGAAAAAATGGTGTAGAGGGTGAAGCACGTTTTATCCGTGGTTTAGTTTATTTTGATTTAGTAAGATTATGGGCTAAAGCCTGGGGAGATGGTGATCCTAATACAAACCTGGGTGTGCCTTTAGTAACTACCCCTACACGTGGTATAACTGATGCAGATTACCGCCCTAGAGCAACAGTAGCTGCCATTTATGCTCAGGTAATTGAAGACCTTACTAAAGCAGAAAGTCTTTTAGGAAATCCTTCAAATACGGGTTTTGCCTCAAAAAGTGCTGCACAAGCCATTTTAGCAAGAGTCTATTTGCAACAGGGTAAGTATGCTGAGGCTCGTGATGCTGCTAACAGAGTAATTGCAGGTAGTCAATTCTCTTTAACAGAAAGTTTTGATGAAGTTTTCTCTGATGAAACCAATGATAGCGAGATAATTTTCAGAATCATAGTTTCTGAGCAAGATGGTGGCAATTCGATGAATACTTATTATGCACCTGCTGATTATGCTGGTCGTGGTGATATTCGTGTACAAACCAAACACCTTAACTTGTATAGTGGAGCTGACTCGAGAGGAACATTCTTTGTAAGAGCATCAGGTAATAATTATACAGCCAAATATTTAGAACAATACGGTGATGTAATTGTGGTTCGTCTGGCTGAAATGTATCTGGTTCGTGCTGAAACAAACCTTCGTTTAGGTACGTCTACAGGTGCAACCCCATTGAATGATGTTAATATGATTAGAAACAGAGCAGGCGCTAATCCTTTAGCTACAGTTAGCATAAATGATGTGCTGGCAGAACGTAAATTAGAACTTGCTTTTGAAGGCCAACAAATTCATGATGCCAAACGCATTAAGAAAAACGTAGGAACCTTGCCTTTCAGCGATAATAAATTAGTGATTCCGATTCCGCAACGTGAGATTGACACAAACAAATCTCTTATTCAGAATCCGGGTTATTAATTCAATATTGTATAATAATAAAATGGGGTCGTTGCAATTGCAACGACCCCATTTTATTATATAACATTCTGGCTATTTTACTCCTTTCACTTTCATCGGAAGAATAAAAACTGATTCAGATGCAGTGATAAATAGCGTATCCATGTTTTTACCGCCAAAGCATACATTAGCCGTCCACTTGGCAGGAACATCAATCTGCTCAATCTTTTTTCCTTCCGGATTATACACACTCACTCCTCTTCCGGCCAGATAGATATTTCCCATATTATCAATGGTCATACCATCTGAAAGGTCTTTGGCAAATTCTTTTTTATTGGTTAATGACCCATCAGCATTAATATCATATCTGACAATGGCACGGTTTCCCATGTCAGAAACATACAAGAATTTATTATCAGGCGTACCTATCAGGCCATTGGGTTTCTTAATTTCAGGATCAACCAGAATAGCCTCTGTTTTCCCTTTTGGCAGATAGTATAATTTTTCTCCTTTCATTTCAGGGTCAGGGCTTTTTCTTTCCCAATAATCTCTTTGAAAATACGGGTCTGTAAAATACATACCCCCTTTTTTATCAATCCATAAATCATTCGGTCCGTTAAACTGATGCCCGCTATAGTTTTTCAGTAAAACGGTCACTTTTTTATCCGGAGCGATGGACCATAATTCGTTATGCTCATCAGCACAGGTAGTAAGGTTGCCTTTTTTATCAAAATACATTCCATTCGAGCGACCTGCTTTTTCCATGAAAACTGATAGCTCTCCGTTAGTATCATATTTCCATATTTTATTATTGGGTTGGTCTGTAAAAAATACATTTCCTTTTTTATCAACGGCAGGCCCTTCAGTAAAAGAGAACTGACTGGAAATAAGCTGTGGTTTCGCACCCTCAACTATAATACCCGAAGACTGACTGAATCCTTTCATAGCTATACTGATAATTAAACACACAAGTATAACTATCTGTCGTTTTGTATTGTTTTTCATTGAATGATTAGAATTATTTGAATAGATGATGTAAAAATATAAATAAGTCCTTATAGTCGGGCATCTGCTATGAAATTTTAAGTCTGACAGCCATTAAATCAAGCCAAATTTGACTGACGCAAAGGAAAGTAATAACTCTGATAGGCATAAAACACGAAAAGAGCCTTACGTTGCAGCAAGGCTCTTTCGATAATGAAATGGCGAATGTTAGTTCAAATGCTTATCTTTTTTCTCCCGTTCCCAAAAGCGATGTTGCTTTATGGCGCTGACAAATTCTTCAGGGGATTCATCAACAAGTATACCTAAAAACTGATGCGTTTCTTTTGCTAACTCTTTTTTTATTCTATTGGAAGCATTAAATAACTCTACTCCCTCTCCATTTGCAGCTATTGGCTTACAATGCTTATAGGCCTCATCAACAAATTCAATAGCATTAGGTTCTTCCAAAAGTGTTTTTACACTCTTGCTGCCACCACTTACAAAAACTGCATCAAAAAGTACAGAAGCCGCAGTTAATAAACTTTGGTCCACCTTAATTTCGTTACCTGCTTCGCTTTTAATCATACCCAGTTTAGGGGCAATAATTTTGACCATAGCACCTTCTTTTTCTAATGTCTTTTTCATTTTATTCAAAGAATCTTCATCGAAACCATTGGCCGCCAAAACTGCAATTTGTCTTGTCTTAATTGTATTCTTGCTCGTATTATTCATACTTAAGGCATCTGATTTTTTAACAGAAGACTTAATATCAATAGGCTGGTAGTCTTCAGGATTACCATCAGCAGGAATACTATGATTGACAGGCTGCTCAAGCGTTTCAGGTACTTCCAATCCTAAGCTATCGGCTACATTTTTTGCAAGATTTTTATTTACCTTTGATAGTATGCCCACCATTCTTTTTCTTATATCAACTGTCTCCACCTTACCCAGTTCAAATTTCAAAGCATCGGTCAGATGTTGCTTTTCAGCTTCCGATTGGCTTTCGTAAAACAGAGTTGCCTGACTGAAGTGGTCAAAAAAACTCTTACTACGGCCACGGATTTTTTTACCGTCTATTCTTTCTGTATGGCTTTGAAAGCCCCCTTCCGTTGCTTTGGCCTGAAAAGGACAGCCACCGCCTAAACTATTAGGGTTGTAGCTTACTTTCCCTTGATTGATTGTTTGTCTCATATGCCCGTCACGCTGATTGTTATGCACAGGTGAGACCGAGCGATTGATTGGAATCTCATGAAAATTAGGCCCGCCTAAACGTATTAACTGGGTATCGGTATAGGAGAATAATCTGCCTTGCAAGAGCGGATCATTAGAAAAATCTATACCCGAAACCACATGCCCGGGATGAAACGCCACCTGCTCA
The DNA here is from genome assembly GCA_943368815.1 of Cyanobium sp. NIES-981. GTDB lineage: Bacteria > Bacteroidota > Bacteroidia > Cytophagales > Spirosomataceae > Emticicia. The sequence continues at coordinate 1,538 of CALRLS020000226.1, read as the reverse complement.
GTTTCGGCAAAGAAATTGTCAGGATTGCGGTTTAGTACCATTTTCCCTATTCTTATTACAGGAACTAACTCTTCAGGAATTAGCTTGGTTGGGTCTAACAAATCAAATTCATATTTAAACTCATCATCTTCAGATACAATCTGCACACCAAACTCCCATTCAGGGTAAGCACCGTTTTCTATGGCTTCCCATAAATCTCTTCTATGAAAATCAGGGTCTTTGCCCGAAATCTTCTGTGCTTCATCCCAACAAACCGAATGTACACCTAATAGTGGCTTCCAATGAAATTTCACAAAGTGAGATTTACCCTCAGCATTAATAAAGCGAAAGGTATGAACACCGAAACCTTCCATCATCCGAAAACTTCTTGGAATAGCCCTGTCGCTCATTGCCCACATAATCATATGCGTGCTTTCAGGCATTAAAGAAATGAAATCCCAGAAAGTATCATGTGCAGAAGCAGCCTGCGGAATTTCGTTATGTGGTTCTGGCTTTACTGCATGAATCAAATCGGGAAATTTCATGGCGTCTTGTATAAAGAAAACAGGCATATTATTACCTACAAGATCATATACACCCTGCTCAGTATAAAACTTTACAGAAAAGCCTCTTACATCTCTTGCCAAATCAGTAGAGCCTCTGGACCCTGCCACAGTTGAGAATCGGACAAATACAGGTGTTTTTAAACCCGGGTCTTGCAAAAAATGCGCTTTGGTATATTTTTCCATCGATTCATACACCTGAAAATACCCATGTGCAGCTGAACCCCTGGCATGTACAATACGCTCGGGGATACGTTCGTGATCGAAATGCGTTATTTTTTCTCTTAGAATGAAGTCTTCCAACAGAGTAGCGCCACGTTCTCCGGCTTTTAAAGAGTTCTGATCGTCATTAATAGGCAAGCCCTGATTGCTGGTAAGCAATTGACCTTCCGCATTCCCGGTATTAATACTCAAATCTTCTGTTTTCTTACTCACTTCACCTGAATTTGTTTGTTCCATGGCTATTTATATTAAATTGTTGAAAATACCTGTTAAATTATCCGTACTATTTTTTATTATTTTTTTCCTTGTCTTTCTTACCTCCGAATACTTTCTGAAGAAAGGTTTTCTTCTCCGTTTCCGCTTTCACATTTCCTATACTGATCGTATTATCAACAGCTGGTTTGAGTGCATTAACAAATGCATTTCTCAACACATAACTTATAGCTGTCCACAGGTTTGCATCAGGGTCTTCAAACTTACCTTGTAGGGGTACCTTGGTTGCAAACTGGTCTTTGGGTTGATTTGAGAAAATTTCGGCAACTGTTCCGATTAATGTTTCCCAGAGTATCTGTCCGATATTGCCCTCTTCTTTGTTAAACTCTACTATATCTAAATCTTTAATTAATGGTTTTACGTAACCATTAAATGCACCATCCTTAGCTGCAAATTCAGTATATAAACCAAAATTGCCTTTGTTAACATCAAAATTGGCGTATGCTCTGAAGAAATTATTCAGCAAAACCATATTTACATCGGTGATTCTGGCGTTCAAAT
>CALRLS020000225.1:0-8362 GCA_943368815.1 Cyanobium sp. NIES-981 | reverse complement strand
ATTTATAAAGAAAAGACTGAAAAATAAGTCAATCTATAAATGATTGACTATAAGAATATTACTATTTTTCAATATTCTCCTGAAGTCCGGTTTTATAATTCAGAACTCCTGAATCTTAAACTCAGAACCGCCCTTTCTTCTTCGAAAATTACATTTGACTAAAATTTGTCTAAATGTATATTCCAATGTCTAAATTATTGCTCACAACTATTCTATTTGCGTTCATTCGTTCTCTCACAATCGCACAGGTCAATATCTCAGGAAGACTTGTTGACAATATCAATAAACAAGGTATTCCGTTTGTAAACGTCTCTTTACTTTCCGCTAAAGACTCTGTTTTAATAAAGGGCAGTACCACAGATTCCACCGGGGCTTTTATGGTATCGGCTGTGCAAAAAGGTAACTATCTCTTACTTTTTTCTTCTGTTGAATACCAACGGAAGTATCAATCCGTATCGATAGGAAATGATTCACCAGTTACTTTACGATTAAATGAAATAGCAATGATTGCTGCCAATCAATTATTGAATGAGGTAAATGTGAGTGCAGATAAAATACAGCTACAGCGAACTGACGAAAAACTGATTGTAAATATTGCCAATAACAAACTATTTAATACCTCTACGAATGGCTTTGATATATTAAAGAAAATGCCCGGCATACAGATTAATAACGATGGCATTCTGTCGATGGCAGGTGGTATCATTCCTACTATTTTCGTAGACGGTAAACCTATGCCGATGAGTGTGGAGCAATTGCAAAACTATCTGAATAGCCTTAGTCCTGAAATGATTGCCTCTATCGAAATCATTTCCAATCCCTCAGGCAGGTATGACGCAGAATACAAGGCCATTATCGACATCAGGCTTCAGCGAGACAAGACCTTAGGCTGGATCGGTAATTATACGGGTAGTATCCAGCAGGGTGTTTATGCGCTTTTCAACAATAACCTGACCCTGACTTATAATACACCAAAAGTGGCTTATACTGCCCGACTAGGCTATCTCTCGGGTGCTACGGCCTATCGTTACCGGGCATTACAACATCAGGCCAATACCAATATTATGCGCACAGATACCTGGCAGAAAACCAATAATAATAACCTCAATCTTCAGTTTGAGGCTGACTACCATTTAAACAAGAATCATAATATAGGCCTGATACTACGCACCACCCAAATAAACAGAAAGGCATGGGCTGATAATACCTTACATTTTACGAACTCGGCAGACGAGATTGTGCTATCAAACATTCATAGCATCAACAACTATCTGCCCAAGCAGGGCAATTATGGTATTAACTTAAGCTATGATGCCCGAGTGGGAAAAAATGAATGGCATGTATTAGGCATTGTTTCGCAGGTAAATAACGGGCGGACAGAAGATATTCAGAATACCCAGACCCTTAATGGAGATTTGCTCAATTACTGGAAGACAGATTTAGTAAATAATATTTCAATCAGGTCTGTTCAAACAGATTTTATCAGCAATATTGATAAAGGCAAATTAGAACTAGGTGCCAAATTCGCCTTCATAAGCACGAAAAATAATCTCAGGTATGATACCCTAAGCAAAGAAAACACATTTGTGCCTGACATGAGCCGAAGCAATAATTTTCATTACAATGAATACATATCAGCAGCCTATGTGGTGTATGGAAATAAATTGGGCGCTTTGACCTATAAATTGGGTATGCGGGCTGAACATACAAATAGTATAGCCAATGCTATCACAAATAAGCAGATTACGGAAAGAAATTACTTAAAATGGCTCCCGAGCATTAATCTTTCGTATCCATTGCCAAATGAGCAGCAAATGACGGCCTCTTATACGCATCGAATGACACGGCCCGGCTTTGAATCATTGAATCCTTTCCGGTTCTATCTCAGTCCTTTGAATTATTGGGTGGGTAATCCTTACCTCTTACCCTCTGTTACCAAACAATTGAGTATTACTTATACTAAAAAGAACTTCTCTGTTTTATTGAATGCAGGGAGAGAAGTGGATCCGATGGCCCGCTATCCGGAATATAATCGGCTTACTAATGTTTTAGAATATCTGGGCAGAAACCTGCCTTACAATGATTTTGCCACATTAGAGGCTAACTGGCCTCTTACCATAAAAAAATGGTGGCGCGTGAATCATAACCTTGGCCTGTACTACAAAAAGGAGCAAACACCTTATCATGAAGTGGTATATCAAATTCCGATTACTAATTATATGATTAACGGAACTCAGATTTTTACGCTTGCCAAAGATTTTACTTTTGACATTTATTATTACTTCGTTTCCAAAAGAGGTAATGGGCTTTATATTTTTAAACCAATTCAATATGTAGATTTAGGCTTGCAGAAAACATGGTTAAAAGGTAAACTGAATACCAAACTTAATTTCTATGACATTTTCAATACCAACTACTTACAATTGATTTTCAGAGAAAAAAGTATCATTAACAACGAGTTTTCGCATTGGAACGGTAATCAGAGAGTGGTACTTTCCTTGACTTATAATTTTGGAAAATCAGGCTATAAAATCAGACAAAATACCAGGAATGAAGAAGAAAGCCGGGTCAGTAACTAGTGCGCTGTTACTTGGCAGGCTTCAAAAAGGGATGCAAAATCACGGATAAGAGTATCAGTACTCCCCCTATATAAAAACCCGTAGTCATACGTTCCTTTTCACCAAAGATGAAATATGCCAGCAGGATTCCATAAATAGGCTCCATATTGATAGAAAGGTTGAGCGTAAAGGCCGATACTTTTTTCAGCAGTTTCACCATTTCGTTATAAGGATATACCGTACAGACCAATCCTAAAATAGCTATCCATATCCAGTCGGTTTGGCTTGGTATCAACTGAAAATTTGTATTGGGCGAAGCATAGATAATGATGGGAATAAATACCCAGGAAGATATAAAGGCACCTGCCATTTCGTAGAAGGTAATGGTTTGTGCCTCATATTTATAGGTAAGTTGCGCATTGATAACCGAAAAAATAGTAGCCAGAAAAGCAGCTATAATACCGATGATAATCCCGGTGAGATATTGATATTCAAACTTAAAGACAAAGTACATGCCTGCTACTACCAGCACTCCCAATAAAACCTCTACATAACTGATTTTTGTTTTTTTTACGATGGGTTCAAGGATACTTGTAAAAAAAGACGTAACCGAAAAAGTTACCAGACTTATTGCAATGGTAGAAACCCGTGCTGAACCAAAAAAACACATCCAGTGCAGAGAGATAATTGCCCCTACCCCTAATAATGGCAGACTTTCCTTAAAGGGAATAAGTATATTCTTTTTCTGAATTCTTGCCACTACATACATACCCACCGAAGCCAGAAAAGTGCGATAAAACACCACTCCCAGGGCAGATACATCCGTCAGTCGGCCTAGTATGGCTGTAAAGCCTAAAATAATAACAATCAGATGTAGTTTGAGGTAATCCTGTGATGTTGCCTTGGTCATGAGTTTTAAGGGGCTTAGGACGTTTTGGTTCAAATCCGATAGGGACTCGAACCAGGAGCCAAAGGTAATGAGATTTTAAAAAATAATGACAAAATTAAAATCGACTTTATTATGTAGAAACCGCTTTGTACATTTACAAATCTTGGTTTTCAAAGTCAGAAACAAACATTTCTACGAGTTACGATGTTTCTAAGTAACAATAAACAGAAGATGATGTGAATATTCTAATAACAGGAGGTACCGGACTCATTGGTCAGCATCTGACAAAAATCCTATCGGACAAAGGACACGTAGTCTCCTATTTAAGCCGTAAAAAAGAGGATATTCTTGGTGTAAAAGTATATGAATGGGATATTGAGAAAGGATTCATAGAAGATACGGCCTTAAAAGACATCGACTATATTATTCATCTGGCAGGTGCCGGAATTGCCGATAAACGCTGGACAGACAAGCGTAAACAGGAAATTATAGACTCACGTATCAAGCCCATTCAATTACTTAACCAGCATTTGCAGGCTCAAAAAACCAAACTCAAAGCTTTTATTTCTTCTTCGGGTATTTCATACTACGGTACTGATACTGGCGAAACAATATTAGATGAAAATAGCTCGGCAGGCAATGATTTTCTGGCCACTTGTACTAAAATGTGGGAAGCCGAAGCCAGAAAATTCACACAGGCAGACAGGGTTGTGAGTCTCCGCACCGGAGTAGTGTTAAGTGAAAAAGGCGGAGCTTTGGCTAAACTGATACAACCTATCAAATTTGGCGTAGGTTCTCCCTTAGGGAATGGCAGACAGTGGATGTCGTGGATACATATTGAGGACATGTGCCAATTATACACCCAGGCGATTGAAGACGAAAAAATGCAGGGTGCTTATAATGCAGTTGCCCCCAACCCTGTCCGAAATGAAGAAATGACCACATTTACCGCAGAGGTGCTGAAACGCCCATTATGGCTACCGAATGTTCCGGCTTTTGTATTGAAACTACTATTCGGAGAATTGGCTACAGTCGTTTTGGGTGGTAATTTTGTCAAAAACAAAAGGGTAGCTGAAGAACTCTCCTTTTCCTACAAATTTCCCTTACTTAAAGGAGCTTTAGAAGACCTGCTTCATTAATGTTTTTTTTCTAAAGACACCATTGCAAAATTTATTACCTTGCGCACAAATTTACCATTTATACTATGTCTTCTATCTTTTCAAAAATAGTAGCAGGAGATATTCCGGCTCATAAAATAGCTGAAACTGACCAATATCTGGCATTTCTTGATGTATTTCCGTGTTCTGTAGGGCATACATTAGTGATACCTAAAAAAGAGATAGATTATCTTTTTGATTTAGATGATGAACTCTATGCGGGCTTAATGCAGTTTGCCAGGCAAATAGAACCTGCTATCAGAAAAGCAGTGCCGTGTAAGCGCATCGGTGTAGCCGTAATCGGCCTGGAAGTACCTCATGCTCACGTACACCTTATACCAATGAACAGCATGAGTGACATGAATTTTAATAATAAACTGAAGCTTTCTCAGGAACGACTGGCTGAAACGGCAGCACGAATCCGAAGTTTTTTATAATCTATGGAAATAGCCTACGCAGTCATTATCTGCCTTTTACCTCTCTTTTTATCGATCAGATGTATTTATTTACTGAGAACGAATCCGAAGATTTCCGGATTTATGAAAAGCATTATTACAGCCATTCTTTGCGGAATCATCATTGTTTCTATCAGCGTAAGTATCCATCATTTTATGACTGATGGTATTTCTGAAAAATCAAATATGAGTCTGGGCGTACTTACTACTGTGCAGGGTATTATGTCAGGCGTCGTATTTCTGGTGACAAGGTTATTAGGTAAGATATAGGTATTTTGCCTCCCAAAGTAGGAGACAAAATACCTCACCATTTACTCTCCCAGATAATAAATTTCCTGAATATCCTTCAATAAATGAACAAAGTCAAGTTTCAGGTCTTTCAATAATCCTGTTTTTATATCAAATACCCATCCATGTACAGTAGGGAAACCTTTTTTCTGATATTCCTGTTGAACACTGGCCAGTTTAATCACGTTAATACACTGTTCCTGTACATTCAGTTCAACCAAACGGTCGTAGCGTTCAGATTCATTCTCAATGGCCTTTAATTCGTCTTTATGCAATCTATACACGTCTCTGATATTTCTTAACCAGGGATTCAGAATCCCCATGTCAACAGGTTGCATAGCTGCTTTTACACCACCGCAATTATAGTGTCCACACACTATCACGTGCTTTACTCCTAAATGCCGCACTGCATAGTTGATAACAGCCATCACATTCAAATCAGTGGCATTTACCAGATTGGCAATATTACGGTGTACAAAAACCTCACCCGGCCCTGCTCCCATCAGGTCTTCAGCAGTTACACGACTATCGCTGCAACCGATATAGAGGTATTCGGGGTGTTGATCTTTGGCCAGGTTCTCAAAAAAATCCTTATCGGTTCTTTTTTTTTCATTCAACCAGTTCAGGTTGTTTTCAAATACTTGTTCATAATTAGGCATAAGTATGTAATTCAAAAGGTTATTTATAAAATCAGGTATTAAAGCAAAAGATAAGATACAAGAATAAAGGTCTGGCTATTTTTTATAGTTTGTATACGCATAAATCATTTCAACTTTCCCTTTAAATCTTCAAATTCTTTCTTCAATGGGGCATTCTGATAGAGAATCTGATAGGCAAAATTGGTGATAGGAATATCAATATGATGGTTTTTCAGCATTTCGTAAATGCTCTTTACAGCATAATAGCCTTCAGCTACCATGTTCATTTCCAATTGCGCTGCCCGTACATTATAGCCACGCCCTATCATATTTCCGAAAGTGCGGTTCCGGCTGAATTGAGAATAGGCAGTTACCAATAAATCTCCTAAGTAAGCCGAAGCACTCAGATCTCTTTTAATGGGCGCTATTACGTCAACCACCCGAGAGATTTCCTGCATGGCGTTCGATACCATCACTGCCTGAAAATTATCACCTCCACCAAGCCCATGTGTAATACCACAGGCCAGTGCCACAATATTTTTCATTACGGCGGCATACTCTACCCCATACAAATCGGCGAGAGCCGATGTACTCACAAATCGGCAACGCAACAAATCGGCAAAACTATTGGCAAGAGTAAGATTAGGCGAAGCAATCGTGAGGTATGAGTGTTTCTCCAGCGCTACTTCTTCTGCATGGCAGGGGCCGGCAATAACACCTATATTATGTGCGGGTACCTCATAGGTTTGTTCTATCCAATCGGTTACCAGTTGGTTGGTACTCGGAATCATGCCTTTAATGGCTGATATAACTTTTTTGCCCTGCAAGTGGCTTTTATTGATTGTTTTAAGAGCATCAGCAAGAAAAGCAGCAGGCACTGCCAACACTACCCATTCAGTGTCTCGTAAGGCTTCTTTTAAGTTCGTATAAGGCTTTACCTTTGAAGGATGAATCTCAACACTACTCAGGTAATTTTTGTTGTGGTGCAGCCTTTTTATATGCTCTGCGTCTTCACTATTCCGCATCCACCATTTGATATACACATTGCCCTCGCTCAGAATCTTAATAATAGCTGTCGCCCAACTGCCGCCGCCTATAACCGTTATTTTCATATCATTATCCCAAATGGGTTTCGTTCATAACGCTAAATAAACCAAAAGCCCTGAAAAAACAAAAGACTGCCATTCAGCAGTCTTTTGTGTAGGTATATTCAGGTGTCTTAATTAATTACTCTTTTTTCTTGCCTTTATCTTTTTCTTCTACTTTTTTGGCAACCAGGTCACCATCTTTCAGTTTTTTCGATACAGCAACAAATGGTCCTGATACTATCTCCTCACCCTCTTTCAATCCATCTTTAATTTCAATAGTTCCGGCGGCAGTATCAGTAATACCTGTTTTAACTTCACGCAATTTCACTTTATTATCCTTACCAGCTACAAAGACTACCTCCTTAGGTGCATCTTTTTTCTTAGGTTTTGCAGGCTCATTAGAATTTTGATTGTCACTTGGCGGGCCTTGTTGTTCTTTCTTTTCTTCTTTAGCATTAGGATCACGTGTTGTTACTGCAGCAATAGGCACACTTAGTACTTTCTCTTTTTTCTCAGTAATAATATCTACTGTGGCTGTCATGCCCGGTTTAAACGGATATACTTTTTTGGCTTTTCTATCTATTAAATCACGGTATGATTCAGGCAATATTCTGATTCTTACTTCAAATTCTGTTACGGCATCAGTAGAGGCTGAAGCAGCACCTAAAGCTCCGCCTGAACCATTGGCAGTATTAGCAATCTGGGTTACAATACCCTTAAATTTCTTACCTGTAAGCGTATAAGAGTCTACATCTATATTAGCAGTATCGCCGAGACTTACTCTTACAATGTCGTTTTCGTTTACATTGATTCTTACCTCCATATTATTCAGGTTGGCAATACGAAGCATCTCGGTACCTGCCATTTGTGAGGTACCCACAACTCTTTCGCCTAATTCTACTGCCAATTTCGATACAATACCGTTCATTGGTGCATAGATACTTGTTTTACGCAGGTTTTCAGACGCATCTTTCAAGCCAGCTTCTGCACTTCTGATGTTGTAGGTCGAAGCTTCAAGATTAGATTTTGATGCCGTAACGTCTTGTTTGGCAACTTTCAGATTGGTTTCTGCAATTTCAAGGTCCGAAGCCGAAATTACTTTATCCTCAAATAGTCTTTTCTGACGGTCATATTCAGCCTGTGCTCTTATCTGACGGGCCTCTGCCTGTGCAATAGTAGACCTTGCCTGCTCAGCTCCGGCTTTTGACTGATTCACCATGGCTTCCGCACGTTGGGTAACAGAGATATAGTTTTCAGGTTGAACTTTCAATAAAAGTTGTCCTTTTTTA
>CALRLS020000224.1:0-8386 GCA_943368815.1 Cyanobium sp. NIES-981 | reverse complement strand
AGTTTGAAAAATTATTTTCCATGATTTCCCTCCATCAATAGTTTTGTATATCCTTGCTGCACCTTTTTCTCCTTCACCTGCACTCATCGCATAGGCTACATCAGCACTAAACCCTTGTATATCTCTGAAATCTAAAGTTTCGGCACCTTCTACTTTCAATACCTGCCAGTTATTTCCACCATCTATTGTTTTCAACACTGTTCCCTTTGTTCCCCCTGCCCATACTATCTTGCTGTTAACTGCATCGATGGAACGGAAAGAGGCATCTGTCCCTGAATTTTGCTTAATCCATTGAGCTTTTGCTGTGTTTACTGATAAAATTAAAAGAAGATAAAAACGTTTTTTCTTAAAAATAAACTTAATCATAGTAATCATTCAGAATAGTGCTATATTTTTGTACGATGAACCGACGAATGTACATATTTCTTTCTACTATTTTCTTTTTTTGTACCAGCTTTTTTGCTCTGGCGCAAGAAGAGGTTAAGATTGAATTCGGGAAGAAGAACCTCTTGATTGACGAAGTATTAATCATTAATGTAATAATTAAAGGCAGCGATAAGTCGAATGTCAGTGCTTTCCCGGAAATACAGGGGTTCACCAAAGCTGACAGGAAAATAACGCACGCCAAAGGTCAGTCTCATACCATCACCCAGAATTATACTCCCACCAAAGATGGCACATTCAGAATTGCTTCTTTTGAATTGACGGTCAATGGCAAAATCTATGAATCTGAACCTACAACGATTATTGTTTCATCCCCCAAAGAAGTCGATGAAGAAGAAGGAAATGAGGTAATCAGCCCTGAGAACATTAAAGAGAATGCTTTCCTAGCGATGAATATTGATAAAAGCACAGTTTATGTAGGAGAAGGATTCAGGGTATCGCTTGCATTTTATATAGCTGAAATTAATACGATGCAAATGGCCTTCCCGGATGATCTGAATGCTCAGGTTGATGCTATTGCGAAAAAAATCAAGTCTCCGGATTGCCTTGAAGAGCGGATAAATATTACCAATATTGTTGAAGAACACCGGACTATCAATGGTAAGAAGTTTCTGGTTTATAAGATTTTTGAAGCTATTTATTTTCCCCTGAATAGTCAGGCGGTAAAAATCCCTGCCGTAGAATTGCGTATGGACCAAAGCAGGAAAAATAGTACCCAGAAAGAATCAATCAGTTTTGCAAACAAACCCTTTACGGTAAAAGTGTTGGAACTTCCAGAGCACCCATTGAAAGATAAGGTAGTTGCAGGTGATTTTAAATTAACAGAGCAGATCGAAACCCGAAAAATCAATACCGGAAAAAGCTTTAATTATAGTTTTAAAATAGCCGGGCTGGGTAATTTCTCTACTGTTAGTGTATCATCGCCCGTCAATGATAGTTTTTTTGATTTTTATCCGCCCGAAGTAAAAGAAACGCACAATAATGACTTAAGTATACAGGAAAAAGAATTCCGTTATCGGGTAGTTCCTAAAGACTCGGGGCAGCAATCATTAGACAAATATTTTTACTGGGTTTATTTCAATACCAGAAGTAAATCCTATGATACGCTCAAATCAAAGCTAAAAATAAAAGTCCTTGGTAAAGCCATTACTGATGAAGAGTCAGATACTTCAGAGGATATATTTGCAGGTATTGATAAATTAGATACTTCAGTGATTCAGACCAATTATCAGGAGGTTATCAAAAACATCTTAAACCTCCTGATAATATGCATGATTATGGGCTGTCTCTATCTGTTTACCTGGAAAAGGAGCGGAAAATAGTTCGAGAGCCTGTATATATTATAATTCGCCCTGCAAAGACAATATTAAACCGGCTCTTATAACACAGGATGCTTTTTATGAAAATCGGTTGCATCCTGATAGGCTTTAGCTACCTGCAATAATTTAGCTTCTCCAAATAATTTCCCCATAAAAGTAATGCTTGTCGGGCGCCCCGTTCTGAATCCATTGGGTAATACCACACATGGATGCCCGGTAAGATTAGTCAATGTCAGGTTTCTGCCAAATGAGGGTGAAAGATAAACATCAATACCTTTTAAACGACGTTCCATTTCCTGAATCAATAAGGTGCGATGGCGATTAGCCTGAATATATTCTACCGCAGGAATAAATCTTGCCGAGCGGAATGCATTAGGCCATGCGTTTTTATTCTGACGAACCATCATATCATCCTTGCCTGAGCGGGTCAGGTCGTCAAACGCCGCAGCAGCTTCCACACCAAGCAGGAAACTGATGTCGTTCGAGGGAAGATTCGGTAGTTCTAAAGGAATCAGTTCAGCACCCAATTTCTGCAAAACTAACAGACTTAAGGAATCCATACTTTTTGTTGGATACTTGCGTTCGAAATCACTTTTCAGATAAGCTATCTTTATTCCTTTCAAACCTTTGGTGCCATCATAATTAAATGGAGCCTTCATACAAGTGAAGTCCTGCCCGTCAACTCCCTGAATAGCATTAAACACAATTGCGCAGTCTTCTACAGTGCGGCAGATAGGCCCCAATTTGTCCATACTCCAGCTTAAAGTCATCGCTCCTGTTCGAGGCACTCTCCCATAAGTCGGTCTTAATCCGGTTGTACCACATTCAGTTGACGGAGAAACGATTGAGCCAAGTGTTTCACTCCCAATTGCAAAAGGCAATAATCCAGCAGCGACTGATGAAGCTGACCCTGCCGAAGACCCGCTTGAACCACGATTCAAATCCCAGGGATTCAGGGTTTTACCACCAAACCAAACATCACCCATTGCCAGTTCTCCCAAAGTCAGTTTGGCGCACAGCACTGCTCCTGCTTTTTCCAGTCTTTGTATCACAACTGCATCCTGGTCTATCACCTGTTCTTTATAAGGTACAGACCCCCAGGTGGTTTTATAACCCTTTACTGCAAGCAAGTCTTTTGCACCGTAAGGTATACCATGCAATAAGCCTTTGTATTTTCCGGCCTTTATTTCATTATCAGCTTGTGCAGCCTGTTTTAAAGCTAAGTCTTCGGTAATTGTAATGGCATAATGGAGCTTTGTATCATACTTTTTTAGTCTTTCAATAAAAAACTTCGTGAGTTCAACAGATGAAATCTTCTTAGTACGAATCAGTTCCGCCAGTTCTCTAACTGAATAATAGGCCAGATCATCACGATTGACAGGTAGATTTACCAGACCAGTCTGAGAAGCTTTAAACGGCATATAAGTTTTTTCAAATTCAAAACCTACCGGAAGCGGATTAAAGTATAAAGCAGGTGCAACGTTGTTATTCAAAGGTATTTTTCTGATACTCTCAAAATCCTTGCGATTATCGTTCAAATCATTAATCATTGAATCGGCCTCGGCATCAGTAAAATCTAAACCCAGAATTTTTTCAGCCTGATTGATTACTTCCACGGTAATAGGATGATTATCAATTACCTTAGTAATAAAGGCCCCCAGACCCAAAGAAGCAATACAGACAATCGGTAGAAGATATTTTTTCATGTTTTGAAGGGTAGTATTGTTGATAGGTTTTGAGTTAACAATATAGACAATATTTAAGAGAATTTAATTTCAGTTTGGCATTTACGAGGTATTTAATCAAAACTTTATTCTATAACACAAAAACAGCCAAAACTAAAAATTCAGTTCTGGCTGTCTATGAGTATTGAATTTACATGAATTCAAACCACTATTTTACTGCTTCATTGCCTTAATCACATCCTTATAACTCACCAATTGAATACCCTTCAGCTCGATCGCTTCTCTTACCTTATCACTCGTAAAAATATTGGTTACATCCTGACGGCCTTTGGCTACGTCTTCATAACCTATATGATAAATGGCCCTTAATTCATCATTATCAAGCCCCGGATGCTCAACGAATACATAGGTTTTGCCTTCTTCCAGTTTATCCAGCATATTAATAAAGGCCTGAATGCGTTCATCAGTAGTTTTATTTCTGAAATCAAATCCGGTATAATTTATTCCGGAATCGGTATCAATCATAGCCAGTTTATACTCCTTTGCTACTCGTTTTGACATTTCTTTTACTTCCGGCGAAAACGCTGTGCTTCCCATATGGCCTGAGATATGGCTTAGACGGGGTATATACTTCAAAGCCATTTCTATCTGCGCTCTTAGTTCTTTTTCTACATCTGCTAATTTCCACGCATTATCCAAAATGGCCTGTTGCGGATAATTGTTGTTATGAAATAGCATCGGATAAAAATAACCGTCCTTGTTTCTTAAACTTGGGACATCAGTCAATGGCCGCCATTTTATATTATCCCATTCAGCGGTTATGGCAAAATGCAGGCCGACATCGACAGTTTTGTTTTGCTCTAGTAATTTAACTGCCTCCGGAAACCATGGAGAAGGTACAATTACTTCAATAGAAGTTTCAATACCTTCTTTATAGCACTTGATCAAAGCTTCATTACCCGAATGAGAAAAGCCCATATCATCACCCCTTACAATTAGTTTTGGAGGGTTAGCCAGATTCTTCCTCAAAACACCATTTTTGCTCGATTTACTGAAAATATTGGCAAACTCGATAACAACATTATCTCCATTAAATGTACACCTGATGCTTTCTGTGTGCGGGCTTTCAATATATCTGAGTGTAAACTCTAATGTATTATCATCTTTCCAGGTATAGCTGCCTGCCACTTTAAATGGCGGCAAATTACTACGATTTGCCTTTGCTCTTGCTACCAGATAAGGGCCGAACTTGGTTGTTTCACTATATTCCCATTTCCCTGAACCAAACGGAATACGATGGGTAACTGAATCAGTCTTTAAACTTAAATAACAGATATTATTTTTAAAATCAAGGCTAATGCTTTCAAGCGTTTTATCCTTGGCTATTATACCAAAGGTTCTACCTGAAATCTTTGATTCAAGAGAAGAACCTGCATTTTTCTGAGGAATTGCCAGAGCCAATTGATTCGCTCTCTCCTTTAAACTTGCCAATGCTTTCGGATTCGCTGGCAATTTCTTAGACTTAAAAGCAGGCAGGATGTATTTCCAGACCAAATTAATTTCTGATTGCATATCCGGCGCTTCGGCTGTTAATAGAACTACCGCATCCTGGTCAGGCATTACGATAATAAACTGTCCATTGGCACCATCTCCACGGTAAGCATTATTCCGGCAGCGCCACATCTGGTAGCAATAGCCCTGTAACCAATCGCTTGAATCTTTTTTGGCTTGCGGTGCATCTGGATCTTGCATGATTTTCATTGTACTGGCTTCCTCCACCCACGAAGCAGGCAAAATCTGTTTACCTTTCCACATACCCTTTTGCAGAAATAGCTGGCCGAATTTTGCCATGTCTTCGGTCTTAACTCTTATTCCCCAGCCACCAGTATTAATTCCCTGAGGGCTTACTTCCCAATCTATGCCTTCAATGCCCAGAGGGTCAAATAATCTTGGTTTCAGATAATCTACAATCTTTTCGCCCGTAACCTTTTGCACAATGGCAGATAACATATAAGTAGCAACTGAATTATATAGAAACTTTGTACCTGGTGCGTTCACAATAGGCGTGCTTAAAAAAGTTCTCACCCAATTATCGCTCACAGCCACTGGCCCTGTGGGGTCGGGTACCTGTCCGGCGCTCATACTTAATAAGTCTTTTATTTTAAGTTCGGCCAGATTTGGACTTATAGTTTTAGGCAAATCATCCGGGAAGAAAGAAATGACTTTATCGTTGACAGTCAGTTTTTTTTCAGCAACTGCAAAACCTACTGCCGTGGCAGTAAAACTCTTGCTGCAAGAGTACATCGTATGTTTCAAATCGGCTCTGTAGGGATTCCACCAGCCGTCAGAAACTACTTTGCCATGACGCACAATCATAAAACTATGAAACTCATGCTTACTTTTGGAGGTCGCCTCTAAAAACTGATTAATGCCCTCACTCGAAACTCCCTCGGCTTCTGGAGTACTTCTGGGAAGAGAGGTAGTTTTCTGGGCAAATACGTATGCACTTATTAAAAGAAGAATAAATGTTTTTTTCATTTGTATTAGTTGAATAGGTTAATTATATGTGAGGTTGAAAAACAGATGAAAGGTACAGAATATCCGATTATTTTCATAATTTCTATCTAAAAGTCAATGCAATTGGAATTAGACTTTTATGAAAGGAAGGTGAGAAGAAGTTCTGTTATTTCTTTTGCTTTATTGACAGTCATAAAATGCCCTCCACCTTTTATAACAATATCAGGATTAACGAAATGATTGGGTAGGACACGGTCATTAGCGCCATGTATATGAATAGTATTTGGATGAATGACCTCATTCTTCCATGACAAAATTTTATCAATTGCCCATTTCAAAAAATCAGTATCTAAATCATTGAGGATTTCTGCAAACATTTCTCTGTGTTCTTTAGCTTTTATTCCAAAAACCCAATCAATTATAAAGTTATGATATTTCAGAAATGCTATTGGCAAAATTCGATGAAGTCTTAAATAACCCGCCCAACGATAATAAAATGGAATTTCTATGTAGTTCTTAGCCGAAGCAATGAGAATAATCTTTTCAGTAGATATGAATTTAGCCATTTCTATCGCCATCATTCCTCCAAAAGAAAGCCCGATCAGAATAGGATTCTTTGTAGCTATTTGAGCAGTCAGCCTTTTCGCATAATCTTCTATACTTTCTTTTGCATCAGGCTTTATCCATTCGATAAAGGTGACATCAAAACCAGTAAAATCCAGATATTTGAATACCCTTTCATCAACTCCGAGGCCGCTGAAAATATAGATATGCTTCATGATTTCACTAAAAACAAAATGGAGAGAACCGCGATTCTCTCCATTTTCAGATATTCACTTATGAATTACTAATTTTCGTCTTAGGTCTTATAATCAGCCTTAATGACTGGTCATAAGTTACATAACTCCATAGCCAGTTGATGAATACCATCACCTTGTTTTTAATGCCTAATATTGACATCAGGTGTACAAACATCCATACATACCAGGCAAAGGCACCCTGGAATTTCCAGAATGGTAAATCAACCACAGCCAGATTCCTGCCTACAGTAGCCATTGAGCCTAAATCATTATAGACAAATGGTTCAGGTGTTTCTTTTCTCATCAATTTAAGGATATTCTTTGCCAACAGGTTCCCTTGCTGAATGGCCGGTTGTGCCATTTGCGGATGTCCGTTCGGAAATTTCTCATCTCCGTTCATGATGGCAATATCTCCCAGAGCAAAAACATTGGTATAACCCTCTACTTCATTAAACTGATTCACTTTCATGCGCCCGCCTCGTCCATAAGTTTCAGGAGCAAAGCCATCAAGGGTATTACCTTTAATACCTGCGGCCCATACCACATTATTGGTACGGATTTTTTCATTCGCATTAGTATAAGCATACTTACCGTCAAAGTCCGTAATTCTTACACCCGTCTTCACTATTACGCCTAAACGTTCCAGGTATTCTCTGCCTTTAGCAGAGGCTTCATCTGACATCACCTCTAGTACTTCTGGCGATGATTCAAACAGATAAATCTTCATCATATTAAAGTCTAATTCGGGATAATCCTTTGGCAGGATGATTTTTTTCATTTCTGCCAATGTTCCCGAAACTTCAACACCTGTTGGCCCACCTCCTACTACTACCATATTCATCAATCCTTCACGTGTATCTGAGTCTTCGGCTGTCAGTGCGTCTTCAAAATTCTGTAGCACCCGGTTCCGTAGATAGATTGCCTCAGAAACCGACTTCATCGGTATGGCATTATCAATCATGTTTTTCATGCCAAAAAAATTAGTCCCTGCCCCAGTAGCAAGTACCAGATAATCATACTTAATCTCTCCTAAGTCGGTTTCTATCCTGTTTTCTTCAGGTACTACCTTGCTGACACTGGTAATACGGATATGAACATTTTTCTTGTGCTGAAATATTTTACGAAGCGGAAACGAAATTGAACTAGGTTCAAGACCTGCCATTGCAACCTGATAAAAAAGCGGCTGAAACTGGTGGTAATTATTTTTATCAATCAATACAATCTGGACATCTCGTTTGGCAAGTTTTTGTGCTAGCGCCAAACCTCCAAAACCCGCACCAACAATAACGATGCGCTTTTGGGTGGTATCAGGAATATTAGGTTCCATAGTATTTGTAGCCGAAGCAATTTTGGATTTTTCTAATAATAAAACGCCAAAGTAAAGAATTTTGTTCGACTTTTTTAAGATTTATTCATGGTATTTGTACAAATAAAAAACCCGTTTGAGGTTTCCTTCAAACGGGCTGTATTTTGATTAGAATAACATTTCATTCGGTGGCTTTATACCCTTCATACGGATATAAATAGTCGTTTGTCCACGATGGTGAGTCTGGTGTTCAAAGGCTTTGGCGAAAACCAGTTCTTTGCTCATTTCATTTGCACCCATTTTCACAATTTCTTT
>CALRLS020000223.1:0-8401 GCA_943368815.1 Cyanobium sp. NIES-981 | reverse complement strand
CAAGTATTTTCTCTACAAGAAAATGGTGTTTTGCTATTTCATTCCAGCGAAGATGTTTATCGTCGGAAAACGACAATAGATTTCTATAAATATGATAGTACACTTACTGAAGTATGGAAGGCCACCTTTGTGCCCGAAGAGGATTTTTTATTAATTAAGACCTTTCAGAACGAGCGGTTTTTATTTGTACTTTTCAAGAAAAGAGAGAAAACGGATATTGGGGTATTAAGACTGGACCTGGAAACAGGCGATAAAACCCAGGTAGAGGGCAATTTGCTCACTAATATGGAAATAGAGCATTTCAATGTCCTGCAAAGTAAAGCTTTTATCGGGGGTAAGTATAACGACCGTCCGGTGGTGGTGATGTTTAGTTTCTTTGATAAAACCTCTAAAGTACTCCCTGAAATACACGCTAATCATCTGATGATTAGTGAAATGGATGTAAACACCCGGAATGAATCGGTATATGTAATGCTGAAAAATGAGCGGAATTGCCAGTATATAGTCAAGACCTATTCTTATGAAGGTAAGCCACTCAGCACTATGGCCCTGGGCGATAAACAAAAAACACCTATTTCAGGCAGGATACTGTATATGGACAATGGCGTGCCTTTGTTGCTGGGTAATTATGCCGAGGGTTGTTCGCCGCTTTCAATCGGTATTTATATGCAGAACCTTTCAAATGATTCGAAAATACAGTACATTGACTTTACAGACCTTGAGAATTTTTTCAGTTTTATGACACCTAAAAGAGAAGAGAAAATCAAGGCTAAAATAAAACTTAAAAAAGAGAAGGGTAAAGAAGTAAAACTGCGTAACAGATTATTGCTGCACGACATAGTATCAACACCCGAAGGATGGATAGTGATTGCAGAAGTGTTTTACCCTGAATACAAGACCCCTGCCAACAATAGTTTCAGCAATTGGCGTAATTATCGCATCGGGAATGACACCTATAATAATTTCAGGTATACACATGCTATTTTGTGCGGGTTTGACCATAACGGTAAACTATTGTGGGACAACAGCGTATCACTTAAAGATATAGAAGGAACCGAATTGAATCCTAAAGTACAGATTACCCATCAGGACGATTTTCATATATTGGCCTATCCGGATGAAGACTTAATCAAAACCGTGATAGTAAAAAAAGATGAGAAGGTAAAAGACCTGGAGAGTTTTGATTTAAAGGCCTATTCGAACACAGAAAAAATTACGGATACCGACCGCACGAACCTGATTGCCTGGTATGGGCATAGTTTTCTGGTTTACGGCTACCAGAGTATCAGAAAAGATAATTCATTGGCTAGCAGAGAGGTTTTTTCTATTAGCAAGCTGACTTACTCGCTGAAGAGCGGAAAGCAATAGCACGTCAGAATACCGTCGCTTTCATTTTCCTGGCTAATTTCCCGGCTCGTTTTTTTTCCATCAGATACAAGGCCTTTGAAAGCCAGTCAGAGCTTGTGCCATCTTTACTGATCACTGTTATCTGACCAAATTCAAGTACACCGATGCCTGTTTTGGGGTCTAGTATATGAGAGTATTTCCTGCCGTCTATTTCTACAAACTGATACATATCGCCCGATGTTGACACCCCGCAGTTTTTCAGGTAATAATCCTTGTTATTGATGATTACCTTCCAGCCTTTTTCTTTTGGAGGCGCTTCTGCAATAACAATGTTTCCACCTGCTTCAATCATGGCTGATGATATACCGTTTTCTTGCAGCACTTTTATCATTTCATCTTCTGCATATCCCTTGCCTATTCCTCCGAAATCAATTCTCATGCCCTGCTTTTTCAGCATAATGGATTGGCTCTCGTTATTTAAGACAATATTAGCAATGCCTACTTTTGCTCTTGCTTCTGCAATCTGGGCATCAGAAGGCAATTGTTTCTGGCGTTTCATACGTCTCCACAGTTGTGTCAGAGGGCCGATAGTAATATCAAAAGTATTATCAGACATGCGAGCCCCTTTGATGGACTCTTGAATGATTTTCCAGAGGTCATCACTTACTTTTACATACTCTCCGGTACCGGAAGTCCGGCATAAGCGGTTGATTTCACTATCTTCTCTATAATCGCTTAATATGATATTTAAAGTATCTAAACGGCGGAAGGCCTTCTGGGTGGCCGCAGAGGCTTTGGCAGAATCAGATGCATAAAGCATGATACGGAACATGGTACCCATCTGAGGGTGGGAGAATTCAAAACGGGTCTGCCCGTAAATTGTGAAGCAAAAAAAGAGGAATAAGCCTGCAAGGCCATTCCTCTTATTCAAAAATATTATCGACATGCTATTACTTGATTTCAAATAGAGCATCAGCCAGATTAGTATTGACTTCAATTTTAGTTACTGTCAGGCCTAATTGCATCATGCCCAAATCCTGATTCAGTTTATAAGGCATCTTTACGCCACTTACATCTTTGTAATCGCTAAAGTCAGAGGTAATAGTTTGTGAACCCATTGGCCCTTCTATAGTAATTACCTGACGGACTTTCAGACCTGAGGCAGCATCATAAAACTCTGTCATTTTCACTGTTCCAATCGTTACTTCAATTTTATGAGCATCGGCAGTATTTACTTTTTCTTTACCGATATAAGCCAATTTGGCACCCATACTTACATACTCTGCTTCGGGGGCTATTAATGCCTGCATGGTTACTGGTTTAACCTTTTCAGGGTCTGTTATATCTTCAGAGCCCTGCATACCACTTGCACGTACTTTTGTGCCGTCACAAACCTGTTTTTGTACTTCACCCATCCCCACTACATTTACAACTTGCATGAATTTTCCCGGAATTTTTTTCTGGATAATAATCTCCAGGCTTGCTCCCTGAGCTTCTCCGGTTAAAGTCATGGTTAAATCTTTTATTTTTGATATAGCATCTTTTCCACCAATAGCCGTAACATAGTTATTTACTACTTCTTCAGCGGTTTGTGCAAAAGATATTGTGCTAATAAGCAATGCCGCAACAAAAAGACTTACTTTTTTCATCGATTGATAATTTAATGTTTAAAACTGGCGTAAAGGTGTAAAAGGATTTGAAAGTTTCCTAATATTTTTATGATAATTGGATGTTTGAAAGGAATTATGGTAGGCTGCTAATGATAAACTTATAAATATTTCTGATAAGTTAAAATCATTAGTATTTTTGGCAATTATGATAATTATCAAAGGCATACCTTTCAGAAAAATAAACGGGATTACACTCTTTCCGTTCATCATTGTCAGGCCTAAAAAACCTAATGAGGTCTTGTTGAACCACGAGCGGATTCATATCCGGCAGCAATTAGAGCTTCTGGTTATACCCTTTTACATCTGGTATGTTGGGGAATGGGTTTATCACTATGCACAATGCAAACAATGGTGGGTGGCATATAGAAGAATCAGTTTTGAGAAAGAAGCTTATACTAAAGAAGCAGATTTGGGCTATCTGAAAAAGAGGAAATTATGGGCATTTTTGAAGTATCGCTAGAGTATGTCAAAAGAAGAAGTTGCAGGGTGGAGTGACTTTTACTCCCTTCCCCATTGTTGGGGAAGGGTCGGGGATGGGGTGAAATTTATCCCCAATAAATCTTATTCGCTATCAAATACCTTTTTAAATTGAGTCAGTAATCCTGACCATGAATTATCTTCTTTTTGCTGAGAAATCACTTTTACTTTCGGAAACTCCTCTTTCACCTCTTTATCTAAAATTCTCTTTGCCAATTCGGGTAAAACCAAACCACCGAATGTGCCAGACGACATCATGAGTAGGTTGGTCTGGAACCAGTTTTGCTCCAGTAAAAAGTCAACAATCTGCTCTCTTTCGGTGAATATCAATAGATTTTCGTCTCCGAAAGCCTTTTTGATTTCATCCGGCGAAATAGCAGGAAGGCGTTTCATTTCGAGTGTGTGCGGAGAGTAGAAAACCACGGCTGTATCAGCGTCTTCCATCGAGCCTTCATATTGTGGCAGGAAATCTTTATTCAGGCTGCTGAAAGTATGCAATTCGTAGCAGGCAATCAAGCGGCGGCTACTATAGAGCATTTTAGTGGCATTGGTTGTAGCTTTTAGCTTAGAAGGGGCATGGGCAAAATCTCTGAACACAAGCGTGTTGGCATTTTCACCTAGTTTCTCCAACCGTTTCGAAGCTCCTTTAAAATGTCTGATGGCTTCATAAAACTCTTCATCAGTTATACCCAAGCGGTCAAGCACAATCTTTGCCCCGTTCAGGTTTTTCATGTTATGCTCTCCGAATATCTCAAGAGGCACTTCAGTTTTACCTACCAGCAAAACACATTTACCGTTTTCGACTTTATAAGGATGAGCTTTATATGGGAATTTACCTACATCTGTGCGGTCTTTAGCGCCAATTACTTTTACAATATCGTCGGTTTCGTCATAGATGATGGAGCCTGCTTTCGGGAGGCCATCGGCCAGTTCTTCAAAGGTCTGAACATAGCTTTCAAAAGTTTTGAAGATATTGAAGTGGTCCCAGGCAATACCGCTGATTAAACAGATATGCGGGTGATAGAATAAGAACTTCGATTTTAAGTGAACTTTTGATTCAGGGTATTCATCTCCTTCAATAATTATCACCGGCGACTCATCATCAAGGCCCACCATTACATCAAAACCCTCAATCTGCGCACCTACCAGATAATCGAATTTGCGATTATAGAATTTCAACACGTGCAGAATCATGCTCGTGATACTTGTCTTGCCATGACTTCCGGCAATTACCACCCGAAGTTTGTTGAGGCTCTGCTCATAGATATATTCCGGAAAAGAATACACTTTCAGGCCTAATTCCTGCGCTTTAGCTAACTCGGGGTTATCTGCAAAGGCGTGCATTCCTAAGATAACCGCGTCTAAATCTTTAGTGATTTTTTCAGGAAACCACCCCAGTTCGGCAGGTAAAATTCCTACTTCGGCCAAACGGCTTTTCGAGGGGTCATTTATTTCATCGTCTGAACCGGTTACGATATATCCTTTTTTATGAAGTGCAAGCGCCAGGTTGTGCATCACGGCGCCCCCTATAGCAATAAAGTGAATTTTTTGGCTCATTTATAACAAGAATTTCACAAACCAGGCGTTTTTAAACGTATGTTTTTGTGGTTTTGTTTGATAATAGCAAAATTATGAATTAATAAAAATATATGAACCGCAGCTATAAAAACTGTGTTACAAATATAGGTTGCAAAGTTGTTAAATTTATATCACATTTGCACACTATTTTCACCAGAGATAGCCGTTTTCCTTCCAAAACTTTAAAGTTTTTATGCATTTTACTTAGAGATGAAACGTTACATAGACCTTATTGAACAAACCTTTGAGTTCCCGACCCGGGAATTCGGTGTTGACGAAGCACACACACTTATGTTTAACAATGTTCCGTTAATGGACATTATTAAACAGTATGGCACTCCACTTAAAATCAGCTATCTGCCAAAAATTACCGAGCATGTTGAAAATGCTAAATTGCTTTTCAGAAATGCCATGAAAAAGTATAATTACAAGGGTAGCTATACCTATTGTTACTGCACCAAGTCATCACATTTTAAGTTTGTTATTGAGACAGCGCTAAGTAGTAATGTTCACCTCGAAACTTCTTCCGCCTTTGATATTGATATCATCAAAGCTTTGTATGAAGAAGGCAAGGTAAATCAGAATACCTATGTTATCTGTAATGGATATAAACGCCCTAAATACCTCGAAGGAATTTCTGCCCTGCATAACGAAGGATTTGTGAACTGTATTCCGATTCTGGACAATCTGAAAGAAATTGATTATTATCTGCAAAACTCTACAGCCGAAACAGTAAACCTTGGCATTAGAATTGCAACAGATGAAGAACCGAACTTCGCCTTTTATACTTCTCGTTTAGGTGTAAGATATAATGATATAAATGACCTGTATAAGGAAAAGATAAAGCCGAATCCGAGATTTAAGCTGAAGATGTTGCATTTCTTTATCAATGCGGGTATCAAAGACAACGCTTATTACTGGTCGGAGTTGACTCGCTTCATGTTTAAGTATTGTGAAATGAAGAAGCTTTGCCCTGAACTTGATTCGATTGACATTGGTGGTGGATTACCGATTCAGACCTCACTGGTATTTAATTATGATTATCAGGCAATGATTGATGAAATCATAGAAAATATTCAATGGATTTGTAATAAAAACAATGTGCCGGTACCTCATATTTTTACCGAATTCGGTAGCTATACAGTAGGGGAGAGCGGTGCGGTTATTTATAAGGTTATTGACAAGAAACAACAGAATGACCGTGAGTTATGGTATATGATAGATGGCTCGTTCATTACTCAATTACCGGATTCATGGGGGATAGGCCAGAAATACATCATGATGCCTGTCAATAACTGGGACAGCCCCTATGAAAAAGTAAACCTGGGTGGCCTGACTTGTGACTCACAGGATTTTTATAATACCGAGGCGCATTCAGAAGACTTGTATCTGCCTGTATTTGATATTGAGAATGAAGACCAGTATATCGGATTTTTCCATACCGGGGCTTATCAGGAATCTTTGGGTGGATATGGTGGTATTCAGCACTGCCTGATTCCTGCACCACAACATGTACTGGTTAATCTGGATGCAGAGGGTAATATCACTACTGAGCTTTTTGCTGAAGAGCAGGATAGTAATTCGATGATGGAGATTCTGGGCTATAAGGCGCAGGGAAAGAAAGAAACACATACTATACCGGGCAATGGTTCAGCAAAAAAGAATAAGAAAACAGCAGAAGAGGCTTTGGTATAAAATAAACTATGCAACGTAGCGTTTTATATAGAACCGAAAATTATATTTTAATGAGACCTAAATTACTGATTTTCTTTCTTTTGGTAGGAGTAGGGGCCACAATGACCTCTTGTCGTAAACAGCAATGTCCGGCTTATGGGAAAACTTCACCAAAAAGTATCGCGGAGAAGAAACATTGTTAGAAATATAGATGGTTCATAGAGCAATTCATTAACTCTATGAACCATTTTTTTATTAATACGCCGGATTGTCTATGATAAATCTTGAGGCTTCCAGAAGGCTATCAAAACGATAGTCTGCCATTTCAGTATTCTCCTTTCCGGTGGCAATATGTATGGTTTTTACACCTGCTTTTATGCCTGCTTTTACGTCTCTTTCTGCGTCACCAATCATATAAGAGTGCCTTGTATCTATATTGTATTTAGCAATTGCCTTTTCCAACATGAGCGAATCAGGCTTACGCAATAAGGATTCTGAACTATATTGAGGGTGATGTTTGCAGAAATAGATGTCGTCAATGACACCACCGCATTGACTTTGTAGAAAATTATGGCAATTCAATACGTCTTCACTTTTATAAATTCCTTTGGCAATGCCTGCCTGATTGGTAATAACAATCAATAAATAGCCCGCTTTTTTTAATAAATTCAGGCCATCTACCACTCCTTCAGGAATGACATAATCGTCTATTTTATAAACATAATCTGCCCGATCTTCATTGAGTACTCCGTCACGATCAAGGAAAATGCACTTTTGCATATATATATAATCAGGTTAGTATATGTGTGAATATTTAATATTACAAATTAAAGAAAAAATATAATAAATTGTAGCTAAAGTTTTGTGAAAAATTTATTTATACCTAACTTTTGTCGCTATTATCATAACATCTAAGACCTTACGTATAAATATTGCATTATGGATCAGATTGTTGAATATTTCAGAACTATACCTTCTCTGCACAGAAGTATTATTCTGGTAGGAGGAATTGCTTTTTTCTGGATAATGGAAAGTGCAGTTCCGCTATTTCACTTCAAATATAACAAACTTAGACATGCGGGTATCAATATTTTTTTTACGCTGACTACCATCATTATCAATTTTGCGCTGGCATTTATTTTATTGAAATCGTCTGACTGGGCAGTGGCCAACAAAACTGGTATTTTACAATGGCTGCCCGAAATGCCCCTATGGCTTTTTGCTGTTGTGGGTTTATTATTGTTAGATCTGATAGGTGCATGGCTGGTACATTGGGCTGAACATAAAGTAAAATGGATGTGGCGTTTTCATTTGGTGCATCATACGGATACCCACGTTGATACTACATCGGCTAATCGTCATCACCCGGGTGAGAGTATTTTTCGTTTTGTGTTTACCACAGCAGGCGTAGTACTGACGGGCGCACCTATGTGGCTGGTGTTTATGTACCAGTCTATTTCTGTGTTGCTCTCACAGTTTAACCATGCTAATATCATTATTCCGAAATGGCTTGATAATGCAATGAGTTGGGTATTTGTATCGCCTGATATGCACAAGGTACATCATCATTATGTGCAGCCTTATACAGACTCTAACTATGGTAATATTTTTTCTATCTGGGACAGGCTGTTTGGCACTTTTATGACGATGGACCG